>NZ_JAKYXB010000019.1:0-683 GCF_022761075.1 Pantoea sp. MQR6 | reverse complement strand
CAGAACAGCCAGATTATTTTTATCGATCAGCAGCCACAGATGGCCTTTGGCGTGCAGTCAATTGACCGCCAGGTGCTGAAAAACAACGTGGTGGCGCTGGCCAAAGCGGCCAAAGTCTTCAACATCCCGACCGTCCTGACCACCGTTGAGACCGAAAGCTTTTCCGGCAACACCTTCCCGGAGCTGCTGGACGTGTTCCCGGGCCAGGACATCCTTGAGCGTACCTCAATGAACTCCTGGGATGACCAGAAAGTGCGTGACGCACTGGCCGCTAACGGCAAGAAAAAGGTGGTGGTTTCCGGCCTGTGGACGGAAGTCTGTAACAACAGCTTCGCCCTGTGCGCAATGCTGGAAGGCGACTACGAAATCTACATGGTGGCGGATGCGTCAGGCGGCACCACCAAAGAGGCCCACGACTACGCGATGCAGCGCATGATCCAGGCCGGCGTGATCCCGGTGACCTGGCAGCAGGTGATGCTGGAGTGGCAGCGTGACTGGGCACACAAAGAGACGTACAACGCGGTAATGGATATCGCGAAAGAGCACTCAGGCGCTTACGGTATTGGCGTTGATTATGCCTACACCATGGTGCACAAAGCGCCTTCCCGTCAGAAGAGCGAACACCAGACTCTGGCTCCGGTACCTGCACCGGTTCGCTAATTGCTAAGCTGGCTGGTCCGTTT
>NZ_JAKYXB010000018.1:0-810 GCF_022761075.1 Pantoea sp. MQR6 | reverse complement strand
AAAAACATGATCACCGGTGCTGCGCAGATGGACGGCGCGATCCTGGTTGTTGCTGCGACTGACGGCCCAATGCCTCAGACCCGTGAGCACATCCTGCTGGGTCGTCAGGTTGGCGTTCCTTACATCATCGTGTTCCTGAACAAGTGCGACATGGTTGATGATGAAGAGCTGCTGGAACTGGTTGAGATGGAAGTCCGTGATCTGCTGACTCAGTATGATTTCCCAGGCGACGATACCCCAATCGTTCGTGGTTCTGCTCTGAAAGCGCTGCAAGGCGAAGCTGAGTGGGAAGCGAAAATCACTGAGCTGGCTGGATACCTGGATACTTATATCCCAGATCCAACGCGTGCAATTGACAAGCCGTTCCTGCTGCCAATCGAAGACGTATTCTCAATTTCTGGCCGTGGTACTGTTGTTACCGGTCGTGTTGAGCGCGGCATCGTTAAAGTCGGCGACGAAGTTGAAATCGTTGGTATCAAAGATACCGTGAAATCAACCTGTACCGGCGTTGAAATGTTCCGCAAACTGCTGGATCAGGGTCAGGCTGGCGAAAACTGTGGTGTTCTGCTGCGCGGTATCAAGCGTGAAGACATCCAGCGTGGACAGGTTCTGGCTAAGCCAGGCTCAATCAAGCCACACACCCAGTTCGAATCAGAAGTTTATATTCTGTCGAAAGACGAAGGCGGCCGTCATACTCCGTTCTTCAAAGGCTACCGTCCACAGTTCTACTTCCGTACAACTGACGTGACTGGCTCAGTAGAGCTGCCAGAAGGCGTTGAGATGGTAATGCCGGGCGACAACATCAAAATG
>NZ_JAKYXB010000017.1:0-959 GCF_022761075.1 Pantoea sp. MQR6 | reverse complement strand
CATCACTGCGAAGGCACCAAAGTCATTGACCTCAAGGGCCACACCGCCGTGCCCGGCCTCAACGATTCTCACCTTCACCTGATCCGCGGCGGCCTGAACTACAACCTGGAGCTGCGCTGGGAGGGCGTGCCGTCGGTATTTGACGCGCTGCGCATGCTGAAAGAGCAGGCGCTGCGCACGCCGTCACCGCAGTGGGTGCGCGTGGTGGGCGGCTGGACCGAGTTTCAGTTCGCCGAGCGCCGCATGCCGACGCTGGATGAGATCAACGAAGCCGCGCCGGACACGCCGGTGTTCGTGCTGCACCTTTACGACCGCGCCCTGCTCAACCGCGCCGCCCTGAAAGTGGTCGGCTACACCCGGGACACGCCAAACCCGCCGGGCGGCGAAATTCAGCGCGACGGCAACGGCAACCCCACCGGCATGCTGATCGCCCGTCCGAACGCCATGATCCTCTATTCAACCCTGGCAAAGGGCCCGAAACTGCCGCTGGAGCAGCAGGTCAACTCGACGCGCCAGTTTATGCGCGAGCTGAACCGCCTCGGCCTGACCAGCGCCATCGACGCCGGCGGCGGCTTCCAGAACTACCCCGAAGACTATGAGGTGATCGCCGAGCTGCACGGGAAAAAGCAGATGACGCTGCGCATCGCCTATAACCTGTTTACCCAGTGCCCGGGGCACGAGCTGGAGGACTTCGAAAAGTGGACCGACATGCTGACGCCGGGCCAGGGCAGCGACTACTTCCGCCACAACGGGGCGGGCGAAATGCTGGTGTTCTCGGCCGCAGACTTTGAGGACTTCCTCGAGCCGCGCCCGGACCTGGCGCCGGGCATGGAGGACGAGCTGGAGCGCGTGGTGCGTCATCTGGTCGAGCACCGCTGGCCGTTCCGCCTGCACGCCACCTACGACGAGTCGATCAGCCGCATGCTGGACGTGTTTGAAAAGGTCAACCGCGACATCCC
>NZ_JAKYXB010000016.1:0-1472 GCF_022761075.1 Pantoea sp. MQR6 | reverse complement strand
GTTGTCCCGCGCCGCTTTCGCCGCGCAGGTGTATCCGTCGAACAAGCTGAAAATCTCTGTCTCTACAACCAAAACGCCTCTGGCGTTGTAAGGTTAAGCCTCACGGGTCATTAGTACCGGTTAGCTCAACGCATCGCTGCGCTTACACACCCGGCCTATCAACGTCGTAGTCTTCAACGTCCCTTCAGGACCCTCAAGGGGTCAGGGAAAACTCATCTCGGGGCAAGTTTCGTGCTTAGATGCTTTCAGCACTTATCTTTTCCGCACTTAGCTACCGGGCAGTGCCACTGGCGTGACAACCCGAACACCAGCGGTGCGTTCACTCCGGTCCTCTCGTACTAGGAGCAACCCCCCTCAGTTTTCCAGCGCCCACGGCAGATAGGGACCGAACTGTCTCACGACGTTCTAAACCCAGCTCGCGTACCACTTTAAACGGCGAACAGCCGTACCCTTGGGACCTACTTCAGCCCCAGGATGTGATGAGCCGACATCGAGGTGCCAAACACCGCCGTCGATATGAACTCTTGGGCGGTATCAGCCTGTTATCCCCGGAGTACCTTTTATCCGTTGAGCGATGGCCCTTCCATTCAGAACCACCGGATCACTATGACCTGCTTTCGCACCTGCTCGAGCCGTCACTCTCGCAGTCAAGCCAGCTTATGCCATTGCACTAACCTCACGATGTCCGACCGTGATTAGCTGACCTTCGTGCTCCTCCGTTACTCTTTAGGAGGAGACCGCCCCAGTCAAACTACCCACCAGACACTGTCCGCAGCCCGGATCACGGGCCTACGTTAGAACATCAAGCATTAAAGGGTGGTATTTCAAGGTTGGCTCCACGCGGACTGGCGTCCGCGCTTCAAAGCCTCCCACCTATCCTACACATCAAGGCTCAAGGTTCAGTGTCAAGCTGTAGTAAAGGTTCACGGGGTCTTTCCGTCTTGCCGCGGGTACACTGCATCTTCACAGCGAGTTCAATTTCACTGAGTCTCGGGTGGAGACAGCCTGGCCATCATTACGCCATTCGTGCAGGTCGGAACTTACCCGACAAGGAATTTCGCTACCTTAGGACCGTTATAGTTACGGCCGCCGTTTACCGGGGCTTCGATCAAGAGCTTCTCCTTGCGGATAACCCCATCAATTAACCTTCCGGCACCGGGCAGGCGTCACACCGTATACGTCCACTTTCGTGTTTGCACAGTGCTGTGTTTTTAATAAACAGTTGCAGCCAGCTGGTATCTTCGACTGGCTTCAGCTCCGGGAGCAAGTCCCTTCACCTACGCGCCAGCGTGCCTTCTCCCGAAGTTACGGCACCATTTTGCCTAGTTCCTTCACCCGAGTTCTCTCAAGCGCCTTGGTATTCTCTACCTGACCACCTGTGTCGGTTTGGGGTACGATTTTGTGTTACCTGATGCTTAGAGGCTTTTCCTGGAAGCAGGGTATCAGTTACTTCAGCACCGTAGTGCCTCGTC
>NZ_JAKYXB010000015.1:0-1542 GCF_022761075.1 Pantoea sp. MQR6 | reverse complement strand
CAGCACGCAGCGTTGCAAAACGCCTGTGGGTTGTGAGGTTAAGCGACTAAGCGTACACGGTGGATGCCCTGGCAGTCAGAGGCGATGAAGGACGTGCTAATCTGCGTAAAGCGACGGTAAGGTGATATGAACCGCTACAGCCGTCGATGTCCGAATGGGGAAACCCGGTGCACTCAGTGCATCATCGCAACATGAATACATAGTGTTGCGAGGCGAACCTGGGGAACTGAAACATCTAAGTACCCAGAGGAAAAGAAATCAACCGAGATTCCCCCAGTAGCGGCGAGCGAACGGGGAGCAGCCCAGAGCCTGAATCAGCTTGTGCATTAGTGGAACGGTCTGGAAAGTCCGACGGTACAGGGTGATAGTCCCGTACACAAAAGTGCATAAGCTGTGAGCTCGATGAGTAAGGCGGGACACGTGGTATCCTGTCTGAATATGGGGGGACCATCCTCCAAGGCTAAATACTCCTGACTGACCGATAGTGAACCAGTACCGTGAGGGAAAGGCGAAAAGAACCCCGGCGAGGGGAGTGAAACAGAACCTGAAACCGTGTACGTACAAGCAGTGGGAGCCTCTTTTATGGGGTGACTGCGTACCTTTTGTATAATGGGTCAGCGACTTATATTCTGTAGCAAGGTTAACCGTATAGGGGAGCCGCAGGGAAACCGAGTCTTAACTGGGCGTTAAGTTGCAGGGTATAGACCCGAAACCCGGTGATCTAGCCATGGGCAGGTTGAAGGTTGGGTAACACTAACTGGAGGACCGAACCGACTAATGTTGAAAAATTAGCGGATGACTTGTGGCTGGGGGTGAAAGGCCAATCAAACCGGGAGATAGCTGGTTCTCCCCGAAAGCTATTTAGGTAGCGCCTCGTGAACTCATCTCCGGGGGTAGAGCACTGTTTCGGCTAGGGGGCCATCCCGGCTTACCAACCCGATGCAAACTACGAATACCGGAGAATGTTATCACGGGAGACACACGGCGGGTGCTAACGTCCGTCGTGAAGAGGGAAACAACCCAGACCGCCAGCTAAGGTCCCAAAGTCATGGTTAAGTGGGAAACGATGTGGGAAGGCACAGACAGCCAGGATGTTGGCTTAGAAGCAGCCATCATTTAAAGAAAGCGTAATAGCTCACTGGTCGAGTCGGCCTGCGCGGAAGATGTAACGGGGCTAAACCATGCACCGAAGCTGCGGCAGCGGCGCGTAAGCGCTGTTGGGTAGGGGAGCGTTCTGTAAGCCGTCGAAGGTGGACTGTGAGGTCTGCTGGAGGTATCAGAAGTGCGAATGCTGACATAAGTAACGATAAAGCGGGTGAAAAGCCCGCTCGCCGGAAGACCAAGGGTTCCTGTTCAACGTTAATCGGAGCAGGGTGAGTCGACCCCTAAGGCGAGGCCGAAAGGCGTAGTCGATGGGAAACAGGTTAATATTCCTGTACTTGGTGTTACTGCGAAGGGGGGACGGAGAAGGTTAGGTTAGCCGGGCGACGGTTGTCCCGGTTTAAGCGTGTAGGCTGGCAGTCCAGGTAAATCCGGACGGCC
>NZ_JAKYXB010000013.1:0-4712 GCF_022761075.1 Pantoea sp. MQR6 | reverse complement strand
TACATAATCGGCGTGGCCTGGGCAGTCAACGTGTGCGTAGTGACGAGTAGCGGTTTCATACTCAACGTGAGCGGTGTTGATGGTGATCCCGCGCGCTTTCTCTTCTGGAGTGCTATCGATTTGATCGAATGCACGAGCCTGACCACCGCTGGTTTTAGCCAGAACGGTAGTGATTGCTGCAGTCAGAGTGGTTTTACCGTGGTCAACGTGACCGATGGTGCCCACGTTTACGTGCAGTTTATTACGTTGAAATTGTTCTTTAGCCATCGTTTGTCCCTCTAAGACACGGATATATCAAAGATATCATGACATTAACCAGGCAGTGCCTGACTGCAAGGAATTACAGAGAGAAAATCAGGAGGGAGATAAAGGAAGTGGTGCTGATACCCAGAGTCGAACTGGGGACCTCACCCTTACCAAGGGTGCGCTCTACCAACTGAGCCATATCAGCACATCTGGAGCGGGCAGCGGGAATCGAACCCGCATCATCAGCTTGGAAGGCTGAGGTAATAGCCATTATACGATGCCCGCATCCTGGAACTCGGCTACCTGTTCTTTCTGTAGCTTGTGAATAGTAAGAGAAGTCCCCCTACTATTCTTAGCCTGTCAGCGTTGCTGACTGGCTTTGACTGCGCTAATGCACAATCTGAATTCAGGGTGAGAAGAAGTGACTCACCTGACAGATAAACTGATTGTTTATCAGTTCTCAACCCGAGGGTTGAAATGGTGGTGGGAGAAGGATTCGAACCTTCGAAGTCTGTGACGGCAGATTTACAGTCTGCTCCCTTTGGCCGCTCGGGAATCCCACCTACTTGATGGTGCCGGCTACCGGAATCGAACTGGTGACCTACTGATTACAAGTCAGTTGCTCTACCAACTGAGCTAAGCCGGCATCAAGTGACGCGCATTCTAGGAAGGTCGGCGGTTTGATGCAACAAAAAAATCGCTATTTTTGTTCTTTCGCTTACTATTTGTGCGAATCAAAGCAAATCAGGCTAATTTTGAAGAAAAATTGCTCGATTACGTTGTCTTTTCCATAGAATAATCAAAAGTGCAGTACGTGTTTTTAGATTTAAAGCTCATCATTTTCTATAAAAGAATTTCGCTAGCCCTCCTGGCAGATGAAAAACAATGAAGATTTGCTTCTTACAACTTTGTAGTACTGCTCTAAGGCTGCCTTTTTTGGTACGTTTAGGTTAAAGAAAAGTCAGTATGAGAATTTTAACTCTATATAGCGCTCGTATTAGATGATTCACCATCAACCAAACACAACATATAGCGGCTGGATAACGAATGTTGTGAATGACCCTGATGTGCACTACCGCCAATCATCTCTTTTACCTACCCACCTTTATGTTTCTCAATCAAGTCAACTCACTACAGTTACAGCAAAAATGCGGTCTCGCTTGCGAAAGCAGTAACGCAAATATCTTTTTGCTTCTTTCAAAAGCCATACTGGTGATACCCTCCATTCCAATGTTCCCGACCTTAAAACAGTAGACAGCACCCCATCTTCGTTATGATGTTGCCTCTAAGGAAATCATGCTTGGTGGAAAAATTGCTGCCAGATATGCTTATGGACAAAACAACACAACTCACAACGCCTTACTTACAGTTCACTCGTACGCAATGGGCTGCATTGCGCGATTCTGTTCCAATGACCTTATCAGAGGATGAAATCGCACAATTAAAAGGAATCAATGAAGATCTTTCATTGGAAGAAGTTGCTGAAATTTATTTGCCTCTTTCTCGCCTTCTAAATTTTTACATCAGCTCGAACTTGCGTCGTCAAGCTGTGCTGGAACAATTCTTAGGCACTAACGGGCAAAAGATTCCCTATATAATAAGTATTGCTGGCAGTGTTGCGGTGGGCAAAAGTACTACAGCTCGTGTATTACAAGCGCTCCTGAGCCGCTGGCCAGAGCATCGTAAGGTGGAGTTGATTACTACTGATGGATTTCTTCATCCTAATGCCGTGCTCAAAGAGCGTGGTTTGATGAAGAAAAAAGGTTTTCCACAATCGTATGATATGCACCGCTTGGTGAATTTTGTCTCCGACCTGAAATCAGGAGCGAGGCAGGTAACAGCACCTGTTTATTCTCATCTTACTTATGATGTCATTCCTGATGGTGACAAGATTGTTCACCAACCTGACATACTTATCCTGGAAGGATTAAACGTTTTACAAAGCGGCATGGATTATCCCCACGATCCTCATCACGTATTTGTATCTGACTTTGTGGACTTTTCCATTTATGTTGATGCCGAAGAAGAGCTTTTAAAAAATTGGTATATCAATCGATTTTTGAAATTTCGCCAAGGAGCATTTAGCGATCCTGACTCCTATTTTCACCACTATTCTCAATTACCTGAAAATGAAGCGGTCGAAATAGCCAGCAACTTATGGAAAGAGATCAACTGGTTGAATTTAAAAGAAAATATACTACCAACACGCGAGCGGGCGAGTCTAATAATGACTAAAAGTAGCAACCATGCTGTCGACAAAGTACGCTTAAGAAAATAGTGCGTTGGGAATTGTAAATATAAATGCCTGCTTTTAAGCAGGCTTTTATTTAATTTGGTCTTAAAGAAATTTCACCACCGATCCAAGATTTAATTTGGCCATCTTGCTCTAACAATAAGCCACCTTGATCATCAACGCCTCGGGCAATACCGTGAACTTCCCGTTCACCTATAAGTAATTTCACCGGGCGATTAATGAAATTATCCAGCGCTGCCCAACGCCTTATAAAGGGCTTTAGGCCATCGACTTCAAATACAGACAATGCTTCACGTAAACTGTTTATAAGCTTAGCGGCGAGCTCATTTCGATCAATGTTGACATCCGCTTCTTGCAGATTAATCCAACCTTGGTTAATTTGAGTCGCTTCAGCGCTACGCATAGCTAAATTGATGCCAGCGCCTATAACAATTTGCGCAGCATCGCCTGTTTTTCCGGTTAACTCCACCAATATACCTGCAAGTTTACGATCATTAAGATAAAGATCGTTTGGCCATTTAACCCTTACTTTTTCTGCGCCTAAAGCTTGCAAAGTTTCAGCCATGACTATGCCAATAACTAAACTAAGCCCCATCGCAGCAGCAGGGCCTTGCTCCAACCGCCAGTACATTGACATATATAAATTTGCGCCGAATGGAGAAAACCACTGACGTCCACGTCGTCCACGGCCCGCTTGTTGATATTCAGCAATACAAGCATCACCCGACTGAAGTTCATTTATTCGATCCAATAAATACTGATTAGTCGAATCGATAACAGGGATAACGGCCAAGTTAGGATTCTTCAACTTAGCTATAATTTCTGCTTCATTTAACAATTTCATTGGCGACGGCAAGCTATAACCTTTACCGGTTACAGTGTAGATATCCAGGCCCCAGCCTTTTAGAGTTTGAAAATGCTTATTAATAGCTGCCCGGCTCATGCCGAGCAGCTCACCAAGTTGTTCACCTGAATGAAATTCTCCATCAGATAATATTTCAACCAGCTTGAGCGGAACGCTGTGATCTTTCATGATATTACCTCAACCGCATTGCATTCACCTTGGGCTTGAATAAACCTTACTTCTGGCTCAAGCCACACTTCAAATTTTTTTCCAACCTGAGCACGCACTACTTTAGCCAGGGTAACAATATCTTGCGGGGAAGCATTATCAGCATTGATTAAAACTAATGCTTGTTGCTCATGCACCGCAGCTCCTCCAATGCGAAATCCTTTCAGCTGACATTGGTCAATTAACCAACCCGCTGCTAATTTAATCTCACCCGAAGCTTGCGGATAATGAGGTATATCAGGAAAGCATGATATTAGCGTGGCAGCTTTCTCATAGCTAACTACAGGGTTTTTAAAAAAACTGCCTACATTCCCCGTTACCGCAGGATTAGGCAGTTTACTTTGTCGCATATTGCAAACAGCGTTATAGACTTCCCATGCAGTTACTGTAGCGGGGTTTAACGACCTTAAATCACCATATGACAATATTGGTTGCCATTTCTTTTTTAGTTTGAATCCTACAGCGATGATCGCATACCCAAACTGATATTGGTGTTTGAAGATACTATCTCGATAAGCGAATTGGCATTCATTCTGCTGCAGTCTTTCAGTTTTTCCTGTCCGTAAATTGAGTATATCGACATACTCACAGACATCTTTTAATTCGAGGCCATAGGCACCAATATTTTGGATCGGCGAAGAACCCACCATTCCAGGTATTAAAGCCAGGTTTTCCAAGCCTGGAATATCTTTTTCCAAGGTAATTTGGACCAGTCGATGCCAATTCTCTCCAGCTCCTACATGTAGCTTCCAACTTTCAGTTTCCTCGCGAATCTCGATCCCCTTGATTCGATTGAGTACAACTGTCCCGTCAAAATTTTCCATGAAAAGTACATTACTTCCTTCACCGAGAATAAGGAATGGAGAATGCTCGATTTGGCTTGCCTGCCAAGCTTTTAAAATATCTTCAGGGGATTTTGCAACAATACGCATTTGTGTGCTGACATCGAGACCAAGCGTGTTGTCGGCTTTTAAGGAAGGATGCTGGATAGACATTTTACGGCCTTAACTAATTTAAACTTTTAGTAGTTTACCGCATCACATACAGCATGTTGGGATGATTTTATCGCTTATAATCGAAAGCCAGTACAAACTCCAGACGTAAAAAAGCCCTTTGCGGATGCAAAGGGCTTTTTCCTGT
>NZ_JAKYXB010000012.1:0-25704 GCF_022761075.1 Pantoea sp. MQR6 | reverse complement strand
ATTGTTACCCTGATTCACCCAATCGCTATGGACGACGGTCTGCGCTTCGCAATCCGTGAAGGCGGCCGTACCGTTGGTGCGGGCGTTGTTGCCAAAGTTATCGCATAATTATCGATAACATTTGACGCAATGCACACGAAAAGGGCATCATTTGATGCCCTTTTTGCACGCTGTCTCATAGAACCTGGCTCATCAGTGATTTTCAACCATAATCATTGTTGAGACAGGCTCTGTTATGCGGCGTTGGATGCCGAGTTACGCCCCAAAAGCTCATTCGGTTTGGATGCCTCGCACTGCGGGGCAGAATAGTTTCTGAATTATTGTGGCAGGTTGGTTTATGAGTGCGAATACCGAAGCTCAAGGGAGCGGGCGCGGCCTGGAAGCGGTAAAGTGGCTGGTCGTAGCAGTGTTGTTACTCGCGGCAATTGTGGGTAATTATTACTTTCGCGATGTGACATTACCTCTGCGTGCGCTAGCTGTGGTCGTGTTGATCGCAGCGGCTGGCGGCATAGCGCTTTTAACGATAAAAGGCAAAGCGACCGTGGCTTTTGCACGTGAAGCAAGAACCGAAATGCGTAAGGTCATTTGGCCGACTCGCCAGGAAACGCTGCACACCACGTTAATCGTTGCCG
Organism: Pantoea sp. MQR6; assembly: GCF_022761075.1. Classification (NCBI taxonomy): domain Bacteria; kingdom Pseudomonadati; phylum Pseudomonadota; class Gammaproteobacteria; order Enterobacterales; family Erwiniaceae; genus Pantoea; species Pantoea sp. MQR6. The sequence goes on along the minus strand of NZ_JAKYXB010000012.1, from coordinate 25,072 downwards.
CGGTTACCGCCGTGATGTCACTGATTTTGTGGGGGCTAGATGGTATTCTGGTCCGTCTGGTATCGTTTATCACTGGCCTGAGGTTCTGAGATGTCTGAAGCTCCAAAAAAACGCTGGTACGTCGTGCAGGCGTTTTCCGGTTTTGAAGGCCGCGTAGCGCAATCACTACGTGAGCACATCAAATTGCACAACATGGAAGAACTGTTTGGCGATGTTATGGTTCCAACTGAAGAAGTGGTTGAGATCCGTGGCGGTCAGCGTCGTAAAAGCGAGCGCAAGTTTTTCCCGGGTTACGTTCTGGTACAGATGGTCATGAATGACGCTAGTTGGCACCTCGTACGCAGCGTTCCTCGCGTAATGGGGTTCATCGGTGGTACATCTGACCGCCCAGCGCCAATAAGCGACAAAGAAGTCGACGCGATTATGAACCGCCTGCAGCAGGTTGGAGATAAGCCGCGTCCTAAAACGATGTTCGAGCCAGGCGAAATGGTCCGTGTTAGTGATGGTCCGTTTGCTGACTTTAATGGTGTAGTGGAAGAGGTGGATTACGAGAAGAGCCGCCTGAAAGTGTCCGTTTCAATATTTGGACGTGCTACCCCTGTCGAACTCGACTTTGGTCAGGTAGAAAAAGGCTAACTTTTTCTGCTCACAATTTAGCTATTGCAGCAGGCGCGAAATTTCACTACAATTTCGCGCCTTTTGTTTTTATGCGCTCTTGCTAGCGTATAAATCGTTATCACGGGGAGCCTGTCTATTCAGGCGCTAAAACCCAATTGAGGAAATATCATGGCTAAGAAAGTACAAGCCTACGTCAAGCTGCAGGTTGCAGCTGGTATGGCGAACCCAAGTCCACCGGTTGGTCCAGCTCTGGGTCAGCAGGGTGTTAACATCATGGAATTCTGTAAAGCGTTCAACGCTAAGACCGAATCTTTAGAGAAAGGTCTGCCGACTCCTGTTGTTATCACTGTATACAGCGACCGTTCTTTCACCTTCGTTACTAAAACGCCTCCAGCCGCCGTTCTGCTGAAAAAAGCAGCAGGCATCAAATCTGGTTCTGGTAAGCCGAATAAAGACAAAGTCGGTAAAGTAACGCGTACTCAGGTACGTGAAATCGCAGAAACCAAAGCTGCGGACATGACTGGTTCTGACGTTGAAGCGATGACTCGCTCCATCGAAGGTACTGCTCGTTCCATGGGCCTGGTAGTAGAGGATTAAGAAATGGCTAAGCTGACCAAGCGCATGAGCGTGATCCGCGACAAAGTGGACGCGACTAAACAGTATGACATCGCTGAAGCCGTTGCTCTGCTGAAAGAACTGGCTACTGCTAAATTCGTAGAAAGCGTTGACGTTGCTGTTAACCTCGGCATCGACGCTCGTAAATCTGATCAGAACGTACGTGGCGCAACTGTGCTGCCGCACGGTACTGGCCGTTCAGTACGCGTTGCTGTATTTGCCCAAGGCGCAAATGCAGAAGCTGCTAAAGCAGCTGGCGCTGAGCTGGTAGGTATGGAAGATCTGGCTGATCAGATCAAAAAAGGCGAAATGAACTTTGACGTTGTTATTGCATCTCCAGATGCAATGCGCGTTGTTGGCCAGTTAGGCCAGGTTCTGGGCCCACGTGGTCTGATGCCAAACCCTAAAGTTGGTACTGTAACGCCTAACGTTGCTGAAGCAGTTAAAAATGCTAAAGCGGGTCAGGTTCGTTATCGTAACGACAAAAACGGCATCATCCATACCACCATCGGTAAAGTGGATTTTGACGCTGACAAATTGAAAGAAAACCTGGAATCTCTGCTGGTTGCGCTGAAAAAAGCAAAACCATCACAGGCGAAAGGCGTGTACATCAAGAAAGTCAGCCTCTCCACCACCATGGGTGCTGGTCTTGCCGTTGATCAGGCTGGTCTGAGCGCAACAGCAAACTAATTGCTGCTTGAAACGGGCGAAAAATTCACCTAGAATCTTACGCCCGTTATGCGTATACGCATGCCAAAGTATTTAGGTTGGAGCCAGGCCTTATCCTGGCCTCCGTCCAAGACCGCAGGAGCTGCACATTTTCGGATGTAACGCTTAATCCCCTGCGTAGACGGTGACAGAACCAAAAGAATTTTTTCTTAGCTGGATTCTGCTCACCGTGTAATAGCGCTTATTTTCCCTCGGGATAAGTAAGTGAAGTGAGTTCCGGGGAAATCCTTCCCCGGTCAAATCCAGGAGCTAAAGCTAATGGCATTAAATCTTCAAGACAAACAAGCGATTGTTGCTGAAGTCAGCGAAGTAGCCAAAGGTGCGCTTTCAGCGGTTGTTGCGGATTCTCGTGGCGTTACCGTTGATAAAATGACCGAACTGCGTAAAGCAGGTCGTGAAGCTGGCGTTTACATGCGTGTTGTCCGCAACACCTTGCTGCGCCGCGTCGTTGAAGGTACTCAGTTTGAGTGCCTGAAAGACACGTTTGTTGGTCCGACCCTGATTGCATATTCTATGGAACACCCGGGCGCTGCTGCTCGTCTGTTCAAAGATTTCGCGAAAGCGAATGCAAAATTTGAGGTCAAAGCTGCGGCCTTTGAAGGTGAGCTGATCACGGCGGCTGATATTGACCGTCTGGCAACTCTGCCGACCTACGAAGAAGCATTGGCACGTCTGATGTCGACCATGAAAGAAGCCGCTGCAGGCAAATTGGTCCGCACTCTGGCTGCTGTTCGCGATGCAAAAGAAGCGGCTTAAGGCCAAATTCTTTTTCTTCGTACTTGCTAACGTATAAACTTTTTCTGATTCTTAGGAACAATACACATGTCTATCACTAAAGACCAAATTCTGGAAGCTGTTGCAGCTATGTCCGTAATGGAAGTAGTTGAGCTGGTTTCTGCTATGGAAGAAAAATTCGGCGTTTCTGCTGCTGCTGCTGTAGCTGTTGCTGCTGGCCCAGCTGAAGCTGTTGAAGAGAAAACTGAATTCGACGTCGTACTGAAAGCTGTTGGCGCGAACAAAGTTGCAGTAATCAAAGCCGTTCGTAGCGCAACTGGTCTGGGCCTGAAAGAAGCCAAAGATCTGGTTGAAGCAACTGGCGTGATCAAAGAAGGCATCAGCAAAGATGACGCAGCTGCACTTGAAGCTGCTCTGAAAGAAGCTGGCGCTGAAGTTGAAGTTAAGTAAGACAACCTTAGGGTTGCAGTCTGAGTAGTTTCAGACTGATGGCTGGTGACTTTATGGTCACCAGCCTTTTTGCGCTCCAGGGCCTCAATGGGGTTTCACACTGTTTGTCCATTGTTGCTCTTCAATATCTTTCTCTATCGACGACTTGATATACCGCTTTTCTGTGAGGGTTCCCTGCCCACACTAAAGCGATGAAATGATTTAAGAGTGATAGAAAGAGGTATTGCACATACTGCCGCGCAGTCTGTGAATCAAACAAAATCGTGTTGCATGAACTGTCCTTTCAGGACGGACAGCGTGGGTCGACTTGTCAGCTAGCTGAGGAACCCTATGGTTTACTCCTATACCGAGAAAAAACGTATTCGTAAGGATTTTGGTAAACGTCCACAAGTTTTGGACATACCTTATCTCCTTTCCATCCAGCTTGATTCGTTCCAGAAGTTTATCGAGCAAGATCCAGAAGGTCAGTACGGACTGGAAGCTGCATTCCGTTCCGTCTTCCCTATCGCGAGCTACAGCGGCAATTCAGAATTGCAGTATGTGAGCTATCGTCTGGGTGAACCTGTCTTTGACGTGAAAGAGTGTCAGATCCGTGGCGTGACCTACTCGGCACCGCTGCGCGTGAAACTGCGTCTGGTGATCTATGAGCGCGAAGCGCCAGAAGGCACCGTAAAAGACATTAAAGAACAAGAAGTCTACATGGGCGAAATTCCGCTCATGACCGACAACGGTACCTTTGTTATCAACGGTACTGAGCGTGTTATCGTTTCTCAGCTGCACCGTAGTCCTGGCGTGTTCTTCGACAGCGATAAGGGTAAAACCCACTCTTCGGGTAAAGTGCTGTACAACGCACGCATTATTCCTTATCGCGGTTCATGGCTCGATTTTGAGTTCGACCCGAAAGACAACCTTTTTGTCCGTATTGACCGTCGTCGTAAGCTGCCGGCCACTATCATTCTGCGCGCACTGCAATACACCACTGCACAAGTTCTCGATATTTTCTTCGAGAAAGTGGTGTTTGAAATCCGTGATAACAAGCTGCAGATGGAATTGGTGCCTGAGCGCCTGCGCGGTGAAACCGCCACCTTCGATATCGAAGCAAACGGCACGGTATACGTTGAGAAAGCGCGTCGCATCACTGCTCGCCACATTCGTCAGCTGGAAAAAGATGGCATTCAGCACATCGAAGTACCGGTTGAATACATTGCGGGCAAAGTGGTCTCTAAAGATTATATCGATGAGAGCACAGGTGAACTGATCATTGCTGCCAACATGGAGCTGTCGCTGGATCTGCTGGCTAAATTGAGCCAAGCCGGTCACAAGCGCATTGAAACGCTGTTCACTAACGACCTGGATCACGGCCCTTATATCTCCGAGACCCTGCGTGTTGACCCAACCAGCGATCGTCTGAGCGCACTGGTTGAGATCTACCGCATGATGCGTCCTGGTGAGCCGCCAACGCGTGAAGCCGCAGAGAACTTGTTTGAGAACTTGTTCTTCTCTGAAGATCGTTACGATCTCTCTGCTGTAGGCCGCATGAAGTTCAACCGTTCATTGCTGCGTGATGAAATCGAAGGCTCAGGTATCCTGAGCAAAGAAGACATCATCGAAGTTATGAAGAAACTGATCGATATCCGTAACGGTAAAGGCGAAGTGGACGATATCGACCACCTCGGTAACCGTCGTATTCGTTCAGTCGGTGAAATGGCTGAGAACCAGTTCCGTGTTGGTCTGGTACGTGTTGAGCGTGCAGTGAAAGAGCGTCTTTCTCTGGGCGACCTTGATACGTTGATGCCTCAGGACATGATCAACGCCAAGCCGATTTCGGCGGCGGTGAAAGAGTTCTTCGGTTCGAGCCAGCTGTCACAGTTTATGGATCAGAACAACCCGTTGTCAGAGATCACGCATAAGCGTCGTATTTCTGCTCTCGGTCCGGGCGGTTTGACGCGTGAGCGTGCCGGCTTTGAAGTGCGTGACGTACACCCAACGCACTACGGTCGTGTTTGCCCAATCGAAACGCCGGAAGGTCCAAACATCGGTCTGATCAACTCCTTGTCTGTTTATGCACAGACCAATGAGTATGGCTTCCTGGAAACCCCGTATCGTCGTGTTATCGACAGTGTGGTTTCTGATGAAATTCATTACCTCTCTGCAATTGAAGAGGGTAACTACGTTATCGCTCAGGCGAACGCCGAACTTGATGAAAACGGTGCGTTTGTTGATGACCTGGTAACCTGCCGTAGCAAAGGCGAATCAAGCTTGTTCAGCCGCGATCAGGTTGACTACATGGACGTTTCCACCCAGCAGGTGGTTTCTGTCGGTGCGTCACTGATCCCGTTCCTGGAACACGATGACGCCAACCGCGCCTTGATGGGTGCGAACATGCAACGTCAGGCCGTTCCAACTCTGCGTGCTGATAAGCCGCTGGTTGGTACAGGTATGGAGCGCGCAGTTGCAGTTGACTCCGGTGTTACCGCCGTAGCGAAACGTGGTGGTACTGTTCAGTACGTTGATGCTTCTCGTATCGTTATCAAAGTTAACGAAGACGAAATGCATGCGGGCGAAGCCGGTATCGACATTTACAACCTGACTAAATACACCCGTTCTAACCAGAACACCTGCATCAACCAGATGCCTTGCGTGTCCCTGGATGAGCCGGTTGAGCGCGGCGACGTGCTGGCAGATGGTCCGTCCACCGATCTCGGTGAACTGGCACTGGGCCAGAACATGCGCGTAGCGTTCATGCCGTGGAACGGTTACAACTTCGAAGACTCCATCTTAGTCTCCGAGCGTGTTGTTCAGGAAGATCGCTTCACCACCATTCATATCCAGGAGCTGGCGTGTGTGTCTCGTGACACCAAGCTGGGGCCAGAAGAAATCACGGCTGATATCCCGAACGTGGGTGAAGCTGCGCTTTCTAAACTGGATGAGTCCGGCATCGTTTATATCGGTGCAGAAGTGACTGGTGGTGACATTCTGGTCGGTAAAGTGACGCCTAAAGGCGAAACTCAGCTGACTCCAGAAGAAAAACTGCTGCGTGCCATCTTCGGTGAAAAAGCGTCTGACGTGAAAGATTCGTCACTGCGCGTACCGAACGGTGTTTCGGGCACGGTTATTGACGTTCAGGTCTTTACCCGCGATGGCGTGGAAAAAGACAAGCGTGCGCTGGAAATCGAAGAGATGCAGCTGAAGCAGGCCAAGAAAGACCTGTCTGAAGAACTGAAGATCTTCGAAGCTGGTCTGTTCAGCCGTATTCAAGCGGTACTGATTTCTGGTGGCGTTGAAGCGGATAAGTTGGACAAACTGCCTCGTGAGCGCTGGTTAGAACTCGGCCTGACTGATGAAGCTAAGCAAAACCAGCTGGAACAGCTGGCAGAGCAGTACGATGAGCTGAAACACGAGTTTGAGAAAAAACTCGAAGGTAAGCGTCGTAAGATCACCCAAGGCGATGATTTGGCACCAGGCGTGTTGAAAATCGTTAAGGTTTATCTGGCTGTTAAACGTCAGATCCAACCGGGTGACAAGATGGCTGGTCGTCACGGTAACAAAGGTGTTATCTCCAAGATCAACCCGATCGAAGATATGCCTTACGATGAGAACGGCACGCCGGTCGACATCGTACTGAACCCGCTGGGCGTACCATCACGTATGAACATCGGTCAGATCCTTGAGACGCACTTAGGTATGGCGGCGAAAGGTATCGGCGAGAAGATCAACGCCATGCTGAAGAAGCAGGAAGAGGTCGCAAAACTGCGTGACTTTATCCAGCGTGCTTATGATCTGGGTAGCGACCTTCGTCAGACAGTTGATCTGAACACCTTCAGCGATGATGAAGTGCTGCGTTTGGCTGAGAACCTGAAAAAAGGTATGCCAATCGCGACGCCAGTGTTCGACGGCGCGAAAGAAAGCGAAATCAAAGAGCTGTTAGAGCTCGGTGGCTTGCCTTCTTCGGGTCAGATTACGCTGTTTGATGGTCGTACCGGTGAGCAGTTCGAACGTCAGGTAACCGTAGGTTATATGTACATGCTGAAACTCAACCACTTGGTTGATGACAAGATGCATGCGCGTTCTACCGGTTCCTATAGCCTGGTTACTCAGCAGCCGCTGGGTGGTAAGGCGCAGTTCGGTGGTCAGCGCTTCGGTGAGATGGAAGTGTGGGCGCTGGAAGCATACGGCGCTGCATATACCCTGCAGGAAATGCTTACCGTTAAGTCTGATGACGTGAACGGTCGTACTAAGATGTATAAAAACATCGTAGACGGCAATCATCAGATGGAACCGGGCATGCCAGAATCCTTCAACGTACTGTTGAAAGAGATTCGCTCGCTGGGTATCAACATTGAGCTGGAAGACGAGTAACCCTGAATTTTAAGCCGCAGCCCTCTGTGCAGCGGCTTAATACAGGGCTAAAGCGCTCGCAATTGTACTGGTTATGGGGCGTTCAATTTCGGTTGAACGCCCCTGAGAGTCTCACTCCGACGGGAGCTAATCCGTGAAAGACTTACTAAAGTTTCTAAAAGCGCAGACTAAAACCGAAGAGTTTAATGCGATCAAGATTGCGCTGGCTTCGCCAGACATGATCCGTTCATGGTCTTTCGGTGAAGTCAAAAAGCCGGAAACCATCAACTACCGTACCTTCAAGCCAGAGCGCGATGGTCTGTTCTGTGCCCGTATCTTTGGGCCAGTAAAAGACTACGAATGCCTGTGCGGGAAGTACAAGCGCCTGAAGCATCGCGGAGTGATCTGTGAGAAATGCGGCGTTGAAGTAACCCAAACTAAAGTGCGTCGTGAGCGCATGGGCCACATTGAACTGGCGTCGCCAACTGCGCACATCTGGTTCCTGAAGTCACTGCCATCACGTATTGGTTTGCTGCTGGATATGCCACTGCGCGATATCGAGCGCGTGCTCTATTTTGAATCTTATGTTGTTATCGAAGGTGGCATGACCAACCTCGAGAAACGTCAGATTCTGACTGAAGAGCAATACCTTGATGCGTTAGAAGAGTTCGGTGACGAATTCGACGCTAAAATGGGCGCCGAAGCGATTCAGGCCCTGTTGAAAAACATGGATCTGGAGCAAGAGTGCGAGCAGCTGCGTGAAGAGCTGAACGAAACTAACTCTGAAACCAAGCGTAAAAAACTGACCAAGCGTATTAAGCTGCTGGAAGCGTTCGTTCAGTCTGGTAACAAGCCAGAGTGGATGATCCTGACCGTGCTGCCTGTATTACCACCGGATTTGCGTCCGCTGGTACCGCTGGACGGCGGCCGCTTCGCGACTTCAGATCTGAACGATCTGTATCGCCGCGTGATTAACCGTAACAACCGTTTGAAACGTCTGCTGGATCTGGCTGCGCCAGACATCATCGTTCGTAACGAAAAACGTATGTTGCAGGAAGCCGTTGATGCATTGCTGGATAACGGTCGTCGCGGTCGTGCGATCACCGGTTCTAACAAGCGTCCGCTGAAATCGCTCGCTGACATGATCAAAGGTAAGCAGGGTCGTTTCCGTCAGAACCTGCTGGGTAAACGTGTCGACTACTCTGGTCGTTCGGTTATCACCGTAGGTCCATACCTGCGCCTGCATCAGTGCGGTCTGCCTAAGAAAATGGCACTTGAGCTGTTCAAACCGTTCATTTACGGCAAGTTGGAGCTGCGTGGCCTGGCCACCACCATCAAAGCCGCGAAGAAAATGGTTGAACGCGAAGAAGCGGTTGTCTGGGATATCCTTGACGAAGTGATCCGTGAGCACCCGGTTCTGCTGAACCGTGCGCCTACACTGCACCGTCTGGGTATTCAGGCCTTTGAACCGGTTCTGATCGAAGGTAAAGCGATCCAGCTGCACCCGCTGGTTTGTGCGGCCTATAACGCCGACTTCGATGGTGACCAGATGGCTGTTCACGTACCGCTGACGCTGGAAGCCCAGCTGGAAGCGCGTGCGCTGATGATGTCGACCAACAACATTCTGTCCCCAGCGAACGGCGAGCCAATCATCGTTCCTTCTCAGGACGTTGTTCTGGGTCTGTACTACATGACCCGCGACAAAGTGAATGCTAAAGGCGAAGGCATGGTGCTGACCGGCCCTAAAGAAGCTGAGCGTGTATACCGCGCTGGCTTGGCTGAGCTGCATGCACGCGTCAAAGTGCGTATTACTGAATACAGCAAAAACGAGCAAGAAGAATTCGTTGCGAAAACCAGCATCATCGACACCACCATTGGTCGTGCGATTCTGTGGATGATCGTACCGCAAGGTCTGCCTTACTCCATCGTCAACCAGGCGCTGGGTAAAAAAGCTATCTCTAAAATGCTGAACACCTGTTACCGCATTTTGGGCCTGAAGCCGACCGTTATCTTTGCTGACCAGACGATGTACACCGGTTTCGCATACGCTGCCCGTTCAGGCGCGTCTGTGGGTATCGACGACATGGTTATTCCAGCTAAGAAAGTGGAAATCATTGCCGAAGCAGAAGCTGAAGTTACTGAGATTCAGCAGCAGTTCCAGTCTGGTCTGGTTACCGCTGGCGAACGTTACAACAAAGTCATCGATATCTGGGCTGCCGCGAATGAGCGTGTAGCGAAGGCGATGATGGAAAACCTCTCTACTGAAACCGTGATTAACCGTGACGGCGTAGAAGAGAAACAGGTTTCCTTTAACAGCATCTTTATGATGGCCGACTCTGGTGCGCGTGGTTCTGCTGCACAGATTCGTCAGCTGGCCGGTATGCGTGGTCTGATGGCGAAACCAGATGGCTCCATCATTGAAACGCCAATTACTGCGAACTTCCGCGAAGGCTTGAACGTACTTCAGTACTTCATCTCGACGCACGGTGCACGTAAAGGTCTTGCGGATACCGCACTGAAAACAGCTAACTCCGGTTATCTGACGCGTCGTCTGGTTGACGTTGCGCAGGATTTGGTTGTTACAGAAGACGATTGTGGCACGCACGAAGGCATCATGATGACACCTGTCATCGAAGGTGGCGACGTTAAAGAGCCGCTGCGTGAACGTGTTCTTGGTCGTGTAACTGCTGAAGATGTATTGAAGCCTGGCACCGCAGATATTCTGGTTCCACGTAACACGCTGATGCATGAACACATCTGTGACCTGTTGGAAGAGAACTCTGTCGACAGCGTTAAAGTCCGTTCTGTAGTAGGTTGTGAAACCGATTTTGGTGTGTGTGCGCATTGCTATGGTCGCGACCTGGCACGTGGTCACATCATCAACAAAGGTGAAGCGATCGGTGTTATCGCTGCGCAGTCCATCGGTGAGCCGGGTACACAGCTGACAATGCGTACGTTCCACATCGGTGGTGCGGCATCGCGTGCGGCAGCTGAATCCAGCATTCAGGTGAAGAACAAAGGTACCATCAAGCTGACCAACGCTAAGTCGGTAACGAACTCTGCTGGCAAGCTGGTGATCACCTCGCGTAACGTCGAACTGAAAATGATCGACGAATTCGGACGCACCAAAGAAAGCTATAAAGTGCCTTACGGTGCTGCTATGGCGAAAGGTGACGGCGAGCAGGTTGCTGCAGGCGAAACTGTAGCGAACTGGGATCCGCATACCATGCCGGTTATCACGGAAGTGGGCGGTTATATTCGCTTCACTGACATGATCGATGGCCAAACCATCACGCGTCAGACAGATGACTTAACAGGTCTGTCATCGCTGGTGGTATTGGACAGCGCCGAGCGTACTGCTGGTGGTAAAGATCTGCGTCCTGCGCTGAAAATTGTTGATGCTAACGGTGATGATGTCTTGATCCCAGGCACCGACATGCCAGCTCAGTACTTCCTGCCGGGCAAAGCGATTGTTCAGCTGGAAGATGGCGTCAAGATCAGTGCGGGTGATACGCTGTCGCGTGTTCCGCAAGAATCTGGCGGTACTAAGGATATTACCGGTGGTCTGCCACGCGTTGCTGACTTGTTCGAAGCGCGTCGCCCGAAAGAGCCAGCTATCCTGGCGGAGATCAGCGGTATCATCTCCTTCGGTAAAGAGACAAAAGGCAAGCGTCGCTTAGTGATTACACCAGTCGACGGTAGCGAGCATTACGAAGAGATGATTCCGAAATGGCGTCAGCTGAACGTGTTCGAAGGTGAACGTGTTGAGCGTGGTGACGTGGTTTCCGATGGCCCAGAATCTCCACATGACATCCTGCGCTTGCGTGGCGTTCATGCGGTGACGCGTTACATCACTAACGAAGTGCAGGAGGTTTACCGTCTGCAAGGCGTTAAGATTAACGATAAGCACATCGAAGTCATCGTTCGTCAGATGCTGCGTAAAGCGACCATCCAGAGCGCGGGCAGTGCCGACTTCCTGGAAGGTGAGCAAGCAGAATTCTCTCGCATCAAGATCGCTAACCGCGAACTGGAAGCGAACGGAAAAGTTGCTGCAACCTTTATGCGTGACCTGCTGGGTATCACCAAAGCGTCACTGGCAACCGAATCGTTCATCTCTGCCGCATCGTTCCAGGAAACAACACGTGTCCTGACCGAAGCAGCCGTTGCGGGCAAACGCGACGAACTGCGTGGCCTGAAAGAGAACGTAATCGTGGGTCGTCTGATCCCAGCCGGTACCGGTTACGCTTATCATCAGGAGCGTACACGTCGCCGTCAGATTGGCGAAGTGCCGGCAGCACCGCAGGTCACTGCGGATGAAGCCTCAGCGAGCCTGGCTGAACTGTTGAACGCCGGTCTCGGCGGTAGCGACAACGATTAATCGTTAGCCGCATAATAAAAAACCCTGCCTCGGCAGGGTTTTTTTATGTCTTTAATTTAACTTGTTCCATTCATCGCGGCTGATACCAATATCTTTCAACTGAGTATCACTCAGCCTCGACAATATTATTCGCGTTTCGCGGCGCAGCTGCCAATTTTTAAAGCTATGCCATAAAACGCGTATCAAAAGGAGTGGGGTCCCTGAAAAAGGTTTCGCTGCTCGATTCTCTTCATATCCCATGATCTTACCCTCAGTAATGTGCCTGAGAGTTATTTTCGGCTTCTAAACTGTAATGATACAGACTCAAAAATCACCTTTATTTAACATACAGATTGCAATGTAATCGAACTGAATGGTAAAAATAACCTCAATCTGTATTGAATTATTTCTTATACGCTTAACGTGAGGCATACGATGACGCGCTATCAACATCTGGCAACGCTGCTGGCTCAGCGTATTGAACAGGGTCTTTATCGCAGTGGTGAACGTCTGCCCTCAGTACGTACGTTAAGCGCTGAGCATGGCGTCAGTATTAGCACCGTGCAGCAGGCGTATCATCTGCTTGAGGAGAAACAGCTAATCACGCCACAACCTCGCTCTGGCTATTTTGTTGCCTCGAGAAAAGCAACGCCGCCGATGCCTGCCTTGACGCGTCCAGCACAGCGACCAGTAGAAATTACGCAATGGGATGGGGTGCTTGAGTTGCTGGATAGCCGTTTAGAAGATGACATTCTGCAATTGGGTAGCGGCATGCCAGACCTAACGCAGTCAACGTTAAAGCCACTCTGGAAAGCCTTTAGCCGTCAGGCGCAAAAGCAGGAGACGTATCTACTTAACTACGACAATCTTTATGGCGTCGTTGCACTGCGCGAACAAATTGCGCGCCTGTCAATTGATAGCGGTTGTCAGCTCACCGCTGAAGACATTGTCATTACGACGGGGTGTCATGAAGCTTTGTCGGTTTCAATTCGCGCTGTATGTGAGCCGGGCGACATCATTGCTGTTGAGTCGCCTTCGTTTCACGGCATTATGCAAACGCTGCGTGGTTTTGGTATTCGCGCCATCGAAATCCCTACCGATTCGGTGAGTGGAATTAGCCTTGAAGCATTAGAGCTGGCGTTTGAGCAATGGCCAATCAAAGCCGTTGTTGTTGTGCCCAATTGCAATAATCCGCTGGGTTTCATCATGCCAGAAAATCGTAAACGCGCCTTGCTGGCTTTAGTGCAACGTTTTGATGCTGCGGTCATTGAGGATGACGTGTACGGCGAGCTCGCATGGGAATATCCACGTCCATCCACCATCAAATCTTTGGATATGGATGGCCGCGTTTTGCTGTGCAGCTCATTCTCCAAAACACTGGCACCGGGTCTGCGTGTTGGTTGGGTTGCACCGGGTCGTTATCGCGATCGAGTATTACATATGAAATATATCGTCACCGGTTCTACTGCAACTCAGCCGCAGCATGCAGTGGCCGATTTCATTCGGCAGGGACATTATTTACCGCATCTGCGTCGTATGCGGCAGCTCTATCAGCGCAACTATGAAACTTTCAATTGCTGGGTGCGTCACTATTTCCCGTGTGGAATCTGTGTATCACGTCCACAAGGTGGCTTCCTGATGTGGGTCGAATTGCCAGAGGCATTTGATGCTGTTCGCCTTAATCGTGAACTGCGTGAATCACACATCCAAATTGCTGTCGGTTCGCTGTTTTCCGCGTCGGGTAAATATCGTAATTGCCTGCGGCTGAATTATGGACTGCCGTTAACGGACAAAACGGAGCAGGCATTGATGCTGGTGGGCAAGGCAATAGAACGTGCTATGGCAACCTGTGCGCACGAAACGACTCAAGAGCAACAAATCGAAATCCTTGCAGCTAAGTAGTTGAGGAAGCAGGGCCAGAAAGAGGGAGAAACTGGCCCTGGCCAGGCAACGTTGTCTGGCGAGAACAACTCTACCAAGTAACAAAAAACGCGCCAGTGACTAACTTCGTCACTGCGCGCGGCTTTCCAACTTTACCTGTTCGTTTGCAGAAGTAATAACGTTAATGCGTAGCAGATTACAGAATGCGATTAAATAACCGCTTCCGGTTCGGCCAATGCCAGTAAGGTTCGCGTTGCTTCACGCCAATCCGCTGCTTGTGTAATTGCACTAACCACAGCAATGCTACCCACACCGGTTGCCAATACTTCTGGCGCTCGCGCAATACTGATACCGCCAATCGCCACGGTGGGGATATCTTGCAAACGTGTCAGATGGCGCTTCAGTTCAGTCAGCCCTTGCGGCGCAGAAGGCATCTCTTTGGTTTGCGTTGGAAAAATATGTCCAAGTGCAATGTAGGAAGGACGCAATGCCAGCGCACGATCCAGTTCAGCATCATCATGCGTGGAAATACCCAGCCGTAATCCAGCCTGATTGATCAGCGCCAAATTCGCGACATCCAGATCCTCCTGACCAAGATGCACACCATACGCGTTGTGCTTGATGGCTAATCGCCAGTAATCATTAATAAACAGGCGTGCACGATACTGCTTACCCAACGCGATCGCCTGAACAATAGCGGGTTCGACTGCCTCATCAGGCTGATCTTTGATTCGTAGTTGAAGAGTACGCACGCCCGCTTTCAACAGGCGTTCAATCCACTCAACGTTATCAACCACCGGATAAAGCCCTAAACGTGGTGGAGTGGTGGGAAATGCATTCATAATTTTTCCTCCAGAGTCGTATCCGCTGGGTGATAAAGCTCACCTCCACGACTGCGAAAATTTTCAGACATCTGCGCCATACCCATTTCAATCGGCTGCGCTGCGGCTTCTTGTTGTGCGGCATATTCACGTACTTCCTGCGTGATTTTCATTGAGCAAAATTTCGGGCCACACATTGAGCAAAAATGCGCCACCTTGCCCGATTCTTGCGGTAGCGTTTCATCGTGATAGGCGCGCGCGGTATGGGGATCTAACGCCAGATTAAACTGATCTTCCCAACGGAATTCGAAACGCGCTTTGGACATGGCGTTATCGCGAATTTGCGCGCCAGGATGCCCTTTGGCGAGATCGGCGGCGTGAGCAGCAATTTTGTAAGTGATTAAGCCTTGCTTTACATCTTCTTTATTCGGCAAGCCAAGATGCTCTTTTGGCGTGACGTAACACAGCATCGCACAGCCAAACCAGCCAATCATGGCTGCGCCAATACCGGAAGTGAAGTGATCGTAACCCGGTGCGATGTCAGTTGTTAGTGGGCCGAGCGTATAAAAAGGGGCTTCATGGCAATGTTCAAGCTGTTCGGTCATGTTGCGGCGTATCATCTGCATCGGAACGTGGCCAGGGCCTTCAATCATTACCTGTACGTCATATTCCCAGGCAATCTTCGTCAATTCACCCAACGTATGCAGCTCGGCAAACTGCGCTTCATCGTTAGCATCCTGAATAGAACCTGGGCGTAAGCCATCTCCCAACGAAAGCGAGACGTCGTATGCGGCGCAAATTTCACAAATCTCCCGAAAATGCTGATAGAGAAAGCTCTCTTTGTGATGTGACAGGCACCATTTGGCCATAATCGAACCGCCACGCGAGACAATGCCGGTCAGGCGTTTTGCCGTCATCGGCACGTAACGCAGCAGCACGCCAGCATGAATCGTAAAGTAGTCGACACCTTGCTCAGCCTGTTCTAACAGCGTATCGCGGAAAATTTCCCAGTTAAGATCCTCTGCCACGCCATTCACTTTTTCCAGCGCCTGATAAATCGGTACGGTGCCAATCGGAACCGGGCTGTTACGCAAAATCCACTCACGTGTTTCGTGTATATAACGGCCGGTGGAGAGATCCATTACCGTGTCAGCACCCCAACGCGTTGACCACACTAATTTTTCCACTTCTTCTTCAATAGAGGAGGTTACTGCCGAGTTCCCGATATTGGCATTCACCTTCACCAAAAAGTTGCGACCAATAATCATCGGCTCCGATTCGGGGTGATTAATATTGGCGGGAATAATGGCGCGACCCTCGGCGACTTCCTGGCGCACAAACTCCGGCGTAATATTTTCCGGTAAATTAGCACCGAAACTGTATCCCGGATGCTGTTGCAGCAGCACTTCACCACGTATGCGCTCGCGGCCCATATTTTCACGCAGTGCGATGTACTCCATTTCTGGCGTGATGATGCCCTGACGCGCGTAGTGCAATTGTGTTACCCGGCGACCGGCCTTGGCACGTCGCGGTTGAGGTAAATGCTCGAAACGCAAATGATCAAGACCGTCATCGGCCAAACGCTGTTGCGTGTAAGTCGAGCTAATTTGCGTGAGATTTTCGCTGTCATCGCGATCGTTAATCCAGCCAGCACGCAGTTTTTCAAGACCGCGATGCACATCAATCTGTGCGTCTGGATCACCATAAGCGCCTGCCGTGTCATACACCGGCACGGCTTCATTCTCTTCGAAGCGAGGTTCGTCCTTGGTACCGCCAATTTGGGTGGCGCTGAGTTGAATTTCACGCATTGGCACGCGAATGTCAGCACGGCTACCGGTAATCCAAATGCGTTTAGAGTGGGGGAATGCACTGCCGCCTTGCAGGGAATCGATAAATTCCTGCGCCTGGGCGCGTTGTTCGCGACGATTGGTTTTCGAAGTAGACATAGCAATTTTCCAGTTAAGGGGGAACGTTGCTTGTCCGGAGTTCGGAAGGAGTAAGCGATACGATGGACAAAAATAGTGCCAGCGTACTAAGAAAATTTACTCTTGTTCCCTACGCAGGTTCTAACCTGGTCAGGTTCCGCGGATCCCGAATAAACGGTCTCAGCCCGAAGGCACTCCGACAAGAAATTAAAAACGGGTTTATCAGACTGGCGTCATCAAAACCCGTTCAGCATAAAAGGGCTTTTAGGTAATCACAAGACTTTTACATGTGATTAACGTTAAGCGGGACGAGCCATCTGGCTGTCATTGGCGACCGGCGGGCGCGCCAGCTGTTGATCCCACGCCAGCTGAATCAATTTATCTTCCAGCGTGAAGCGGGTTTCTAAAACTTCGCCGACTTCAGAAAGCGCTTTCTGGAAAGTCACGCAGTTATCATCGTCAATTGCCTGTTGCAAATGACCATCATACAGCTGCATCAAACGTTCCGTATTGGCTTCAAGCGGCGGATAGATCTGCGCAGCAGCAATCATCGGACTGTCGCCACTCATTTCACTAATAATGCGCTCGTAAATATTGAAGTGTCCGGCAGAAAGGTAATCCACCAAGCCGTGACAAAAATTATCCAACGCCTGTTCATCCAGCGTCGTTAAAGCTTCTTTATTGGGTTTCAATCCTACCAAATGGTAATAGGCGACTAAGAGTTGGCGACGGGCTTCAAGCCACGAATCCACCAGTTCGTTGCTGCCACCTACGCGCTCGGCCAGGACGTCTAACTGGTTAAGCATATCTAACTCCATGTGAGTTATAGTTGTTTATCTACACACTTAACATCAGGACTTCAGCGTGCCATTTGACGCTAAGGATGACGAAAAAAATGCAATTCGAGATCACAAGCGTAGACGCTGGATGGTGGGTTGTCAGCCATGAGCAAAAACTTTGGCTGCCACAAGGTGAATTACCGCATGGACCTGCAGAAAAATTCGGTCTGACTGGCACTAAAGGTCAGGTCATCGGCGAGTGGCTGGATGAAAAAGTGTGGCTCATTTGCGAAGCGCGATCTGAAAGCATGTTCTCGGTACGTCAATTAATCGATGAAGAAGTTGGCCTGTTTCAACTCGCTGGGCGCGGTGTTCAACTGGCAGAGTTTTATCGATCCCATCGCTGGTGCGGCTATTGCGGTCACGAAATGAACCGCAGCAAACATGAGTTTGCCTGTTTGTGTAGTCATTGTCGTGAGCGTTATTACCCGCAGATCGCGCCTTGTATCATTGTTGCGATTCGTCGGGGTGATGAAATCCTGCTGGCGAATCATGCGCGACAACGTAATAACATTTATACCGTGCTGGCGGGATTCGTCGAGGTGGGCGAAACGCTGGAGCAAGCTGTGGCGCGTGAAGTGATGGAAGAGAGCAATGTGCGGGTTAAAAATGTGCGTTACGTGACGTCACAACCCTGGCCTTTTCCACAATCATTGATGGTGGCGTTTATGGCTGAGTATGAGAGCGGGGATCTGCAACATGACGGCAAAGAGTTGCTGGATGCAGGTTGGTTCCGCTATGACGCGCTGCCAATGCTACCGCCGCCAGGCACCGTGGCGCGCCGCTTGATAGAAGATACCGTCGCCATCTGCCGCGCCGGAGCATAAGGAAAGTGCTACACTACGCGCTTGAAATTGAGAGAGCCTTAAAATGACTGAACTGAAGAATGATCGTTATCTGCGCGCCCTGTTACGTCAGCCGGTTGATGTCACGCCGGTCTGGATGATGCGACAAGCTGGACGTTATTTACCGGAATACAAAGCGACCCGCGCCGAAGCCGGCGATTTTATGTCGCTGTGTAAAAACGCCGAGCTGGCTTGCGAAGTTACGCTACAGCCGCTGCGTCGTTATGAACTGGATGCGGCGATCCTCTTCAGCGATATCTTAACGATTCCCGATGCGATGGGGCTTGGACTTTACTTCGAAACCGGTGAAGGCCCACGCTTTTCAAACCCAATTACCTGTCGAGCCGATGTTGAGCGCCTGCCGATCCCCGATCCTGAACAGGAACTGGGTTATGTTATGAACGCTGTGCGCACTATTCGTAAGAATCTAAAAGGCGAAGTGCCGCTGATTGGCTTCTCAGGCAGCCCGTGGACGTTGGCAACGTATATGGTCGAAGGCGGCAGCAGCAAAGCCTTTACTAAAATCAAAAAGATGATGTACGCCGATCCCACAACGCTGCATGCGATGCTGAACAAGCTGGCAGACAGCGTCATTTTGTACTTGAATGCACAGATACGTGCCGGTGCGCAGTCGGTAATGGTGTTCGATACTTGGGGTGGGGTGTTGACGAGTCGAGATTATCGCGAGTTCTCGCTTTATTACATGCATAAAATTGTCGATAGCGTTTTGCATGAAAATGAAGGGCGCCGTGTGCCGATTACGCTGTTCACCAAAGGTGGCGGGCAATGGCTGGAAGCGATGGCGGAAACGGGTTGTGATGCGCTCGGCCTCGACTGGACAACTGATATCGGTGACGCTCGCCGTCGCGTAGGTGACAAAGTCGCCTTGCAAGGCAACATGGATCCTTCCATGCTTTATGCACCACCTGCACGTATTGAGCAGGAAGTCGCGGGAATTCTGGAAAGCTTTGGCAAAGGTGATGGTCACGTATTCAACCTGGGTCACGGCATTCATCAGGATGTCCCACCTGAACACGCGGGCACGTTTGTTGAAGCCGTGCATCGCTTATCTCGTCCATGGCACCAGGAGTAAATATGGATATTGCCGCACTACGTGCCGAGCAGCTTCAACGCGCCGCAGACGTGGTGCGTGAGGATGATTTTGACGTGTTGCCGCCACGCTTTATCGGCGGCGCAGACGTTGGCTTTGAGCAAGAGGGTACCATCACGCGTGCCGCTCTGGTCATCCTTGAGTATCCTTCTCTGAAGCTGGTGGAACATCGCATTGCGCGTATCGAAACCACCATGCCGTATATTCCCGGTTTCCTCTCTTTCCGTGAGTATCCCGCGTTAATGGCGGCATGGCAGATGCTTGAGCAAAAACCCGATCTGTTATTTGTTGATGGCCACGGTATTTCGCATCCTCGTCGGCTGGGTGTTGCATCGCACTTTGGCTTGCTGGTGGATGTTCCTACGATTGGCGTCGCTAAGCGTCGCTTATGTGGTCGTTATCAAGACGTTGACCCACAACCGGGGAGCCGCCAGCCGCTGATCGACAAAGGTGAGCAAATCGGTTGGGTATGGCGTAGCAAACAGCGTTGTAACCCCTTGTTCATTGCGACCGGGCATCGTGTTAGCCTGGACAGTGCGCTGCATTGGGTTGAAAACTGTACGCGCGGCTATCGTTTGCCTGAGCCTACGCGCTGGGCGGATGCTGTCGCTTCAAATCGTACCGCCTTTCAGCGTTGGCAAAACACGCTTTAACGCTGTTTACGCGGCATTTTTACGATACACTGCCGCCAGCTAAACGAATAAGAGCCACCTTCATGTTACAAAATCCCGTTCATCTGCGTCTGGCAAAGCTGGAAAGCTGGCAACACCTGACCTTTATGGCTTGCCTGTGCGAACGCATGTATCCCAATTACTGGGCTTTTTGCGAGCAGACGCAGTTTGCCGATCCGGCGCTTTACCGTCGTATTCTCGATTTGATTTGGGAAAACCTGACGGTCAAAGATGCAAAGATTAATTTTGATAGCCAACTTGAGAAGCTGGAAGCTGCTATTCCTGATGGCGAAGCTTTTGAAGTTTACGGCGTTTATCCGGCTATCGATGCCTGTGTGGCATTAAGCGAAGTGCTCCATGCACAGTTAAGTGGTGAGACGCTGGAACATGCCATTGAAGTCAGCGAAAGCTCAATCACCACGATAGCGATGCTGGAAATGACTCAGGCAGGTCGTGAAATGACCGATGAAGAGCTGCGTGAAAACCCAGCAATAATCGATGAATGGGACCTGCAATGGGAGATTTTTCGCCTGCTCGCGGACTGTGAAGAGCGTGACCTTGAATTAATCAAAGGACTCCGATCGGACCTGCGTGAAGCGGGAATCAGTAACATCGGTATAAAATTTCAGCAGTAAGGCGAGAAAACGTGACTTCAGGCCCGAATTAGCGCGCCTGGAGGCTTCACATCGGCCCCCTGTCTGGTCTACATTTGGGGGGCTGAAAATTGTGGCTATCGGTGCGTGCTGGCTGGAGAGTGCCAGATTGTGGCTTTTCCCTCGCACTCGTTGCTTAGCAAGCGATAAATACACTTTAAGGATAACTTATGAACAAGACTCAACTGATTGATGTAATCGCAGAAAAAGCTGACCTGTCTAAAACCCAGGCAAAGGCAGCGCTGGAATCAACTCTGGCTGCGATCACTGAGTCTCTGAAAGATGGTGATGCTGTACAACTGGTTGGTTTTGGTACTTTTAAAGTGAACCACCGCGCTGAGCGTACCGGTCGCAACCCGCAGACTGGCAATGAGATCAAAATCGCTGCAGCAAACGTACCGGCATTCGTGTCTGGTAAAGCGCTGAAAGACGCCGTTAAGTAAGACGTCGCACTGCGGTCAAGCTTTAAAACAGGGGGCGTTTTCGCCCCTTTTGTTTAAGGGGTTAAACATCATGACTCCGCTGTTCCGGCGTTTTCCCACCCTGATTCTCTCCTTGTTACTTATTGGGTGCAGTTCGACCCCTGATATTCCTGCTTTTTCTGCCAGTGGTTATCTTGCCGATCGCGGTGCCGTGCGTATGTGGCGCAAGAATAGCGACCATCAGGCAACGCATTTACGTACAATCTTTACTCCTTTTAATGGCGATGCGGTTGAAACCACGGATTATATCTGGCTTGAAGATTCGCTCATTAGCGTGCAGCGAAAAATCAACGGCGATACGCCAGATGATGTCACGCTGCGTTTTGACCAGGAAGGCAGCCTCAACTTTATGCAGCGGCAGCTTGCCGGACGACGTGAAGCTGTCAGCTCAGATTCAGTCGAACTCTATAAGTTTGACGCTCAGCGCATGCATAAAGTGAGTGATGCACTGTTAAGTGGCCGCGTGTTTCTCAAGCAAGGCCATTGGCAAGGCGGCAACGTCATTCAAACTTGTGAAGGGCAGCGTGTGACGCCTTCATTTGATGCACTGGCGTTACAGACTTTAGCGCAGCAGCAGCGTAGCGCGCATGCGCCGTTGATGGTTTCATGGCTGGAAGCACCGGAAGGTGTTCAGTTGTTGCGAGTCAGTTCGCAGGATGATTGCGCAGAGCAACCTAAAGAAGCGGATTTTTGAAGAGATGAAAAGGGGCACTGCGTGCCCCTTTTGCTTACTTGCGGTTAATGGCGCGATAACCAATATCGTGACGACAGAAGCTGCCTTGCCATGAAATAGGCTTGGTTAGCTCATACGCACGCTTCTGTGCAGCAGCCACATCATCGCCTAACGCCGTAACACACAGCACGCGGCCACCATTAGTCAGTACCAAATCGTCTTCAAGACTTGTGCCAGCATGGAAGACTTTGCCGTCAGCAACTTCTTCAAGCGGCAGACCATGAATCTGATCGCCATTGTTGTAGTGACCCGGATAGCCACCCGCTGCCAAAACCACGCCCAATGAAGGACGCGGATCCCACTTCGAATCTTTTTGATCCAGTTTGCCTTCACAGGCTGCCAGGCAAAGATCAACCAGATCCGATTGCAGACGCAGCATGATCGGTTGAGTTTCTGGATCGCCAAAGCGGCAGTTAAATTCGATCACCTTCGGCTGACCTGATTGATCGATCATTAAGCCTGCGTACAGAAAGCCGGTATAAACGTTGCCTTCTGAAGCCATGCCGCGCACGGTAGGCCAAATGACTTGATCCATCACACGCTGGTGGATTTCATCAGTGACGACAGGAGCAGGTGAATATGCGCCCATGCCGCCAGTGTTCGGTCCGGTATCGCCATCACCGACACGTTTGTGATCCTGGCTGGTGGCCATAGGCAACACGTTCTCGCCATCGACCATCACGATAAAGCTGGCTTCTTCACCCTCAAGAAACTCTTCAATAACGATGCGGTGTCCAGCATCGCCAAATGCATTACCTGCCAGCATATCGTTAACGGCGTCTTCAGCTTCTTGCTGCGTCATCGCAACAATAACGCCTTTTCCCGCAGCAAGGCCGTCCGCTTTGATGACAATCGGTGCGCCTTTTTCGCGCAGATAGGCCAGCGCAGGTTCGACTTCCGTAAAGTTCTGGTATTCCGCTGAAGGAATTTTATGGCGTGCCAGGAAGTCTTTCGTGAAGGCTTTTGAACCTTCCAATTGGGCTGCGGCTTGCGTTGGGCCAAAAATTTTCAGGCCTGCGGCGCGAAAAGCATCAACGACGCCAATCACCAACGGAGCTTCTGGACCGACAATCGTCAGGTCAATCTTTTCGCGTTGAGCGAATTCCAGCAAAGCAGCGATATCCGTTGGATTGATGGCGATGTTTTGCAGCGCAGGTTCTAATGCAGTGCCCGCATTGCCCGGGGCAACGAAAACGGTTTCAGCCAATGGCGATTGAGCTGCTTTCCATGCCAGCGCATGTTCACGTCCGCCATTTCCGATGACTAAAATTTTCATTTCTAACTCTCCAAACGATTAGTGACGGAAGTGACGCATTTCAGTGAAGATCATGGCGATACCGTGTTCATCGGCAGCAGCAATCACTTCATCATCACGAATGGAACCGCCTGGCTGAATCACACAGCTAATGCCAACTGCTGCGGCAGCATCAATACCGTCACGGAAGGGGAAGAAAGCATCCGATGCCATTGCAGACCCTTTAACGTCCAATCCTTCATCGCTCGCTTTGATACCTGCAATCTTGGCGGAGTAAACGCGGCTCATTTGACCGGCACCAATACCGATGGTCATATTGTCGCGTGCATAGACAATCGCATTCGATTTAACAAATTTCGCCACCTTCCAGCAGAACAGTGCATCACGCAGTTCTTGCTCAGTGGGCTGGCGTTTGCTGACTACGCGAAGCTGACTGGCTTCGACCATACCTAAATCGCGGTCCTGCACCAACAAACCGCCATTGACGCGTTTGAAATCCAAGCCTTTTGTCCGTTCTTGCCACTGCCCGCACACTAAAACACGTACGTTTTGCTTGCTGGCCGTTATCTTCAATGCGGCTTCGCTTGCGGAAGGAGCAATGATCACTTCAACAAACTGGCGACTGATGATTGCCTGCGCGGTGGCTTCATCTAACTCACGGTTAAAGGCAATAATGCCGCCGAAAGCAGAAGTAGGATCGGTTTTGTAGGCGCGCTCATAAGCAGCGAGAATGGATTCGCCGACGGCCACACCGCAAGGGTTTGCATGCTTGACGATAACGCAGGCAGGTTCGCTGAATTCTTTGACGCACTCTAACGCAGCATCAGTATCAGCAATGTTGTTGTAAGAAAGCGCTTTGCCTTGAACCTGCTGCGCAGTGGCGACAGAAGCTTCTTGCACATTCTCTTCTATATAGAAGGCAGCGTCCTGATGGCTGTTTTCGCCATAACGCATATCCTGCTTCTTGATGAAGTTAAGATTCAAAGTCCGTGGGAAGCGGCCCGCAGGCTCATTGCTTCCGCCATGATAAGCAGGAACCAGGCTACCGAAGTAGTTGGCAATCATGCTGTCGTAGGCAGCAGTATGCTCGAAAGCTTTGATCGCAAGATCAAAGCGGGTTTCTAGCTTCAGAGAGTTTTCGTTAGCATCCAGCTCGGCAATGATCGCCTCGTAGTCACTGCTCTTCACTACAATCGCCACATCTTTATGATTCTTAGCCGCAGAGCGCACCATTGTCGGGCCGCCGATATCAATGTTTTCTACGGCGTCTTCAAGAGAGCAACCTTCACGCGCGACAGTTTGAGCGAAGGGATAGAGGTTAACAACCACCATGTCGATTGGGCTGATAGCATGCTGCGCCATGATGTCATCGTCCTGACCGCGACGACCCAAAATACCGCCATGTACTTTCGGGTGCAGCGTTTTGACGCGTCCATCCATCATTTCCGGGAAACCGGTGTAGTCAGACACTTCTGTGACAGATAGCCCCGCGTCAGCGAGTAGGCGAGCTGTGCCACCTGTAGAAAGCAGTTCAACACCGCGTTGAGAGAGTGCCTGAGCAAATTCGAGGATACCGGCTTTATCAGAAACACTGAGAAGAGCGCGGCGTACAGGACGACGTTGTTGCATGGTGGTTTTATCCCTTGGCTTTGTTTCGCGTAAATAAGAGCGTTACATCAAGCTTAGCGTGCTCTTCTCTCTATATATAAAGAAAAGAAAGCACGAAAACTTCAGGTAACGCCCCGAAAAGGGGCGTCCGTTACGTCGGCGGCATTGTAGCGAAAACGTTTGCGTGATGCTCGCCTAAATTTATCACGCCGAATAATGTGGATAACTTTGTGTGTAAGTGCGTATAAGGCGGGGTTTTGCTGTGGAATGCAGCGAACGGTTGTTTTTGTTGAATTTAACGGTTGCGGATGCCGAACAACTCCCTATAATGCGCATCCATCAACACGGCACACCGGCAACGGGATGACGGGTTGAGAGATTCAGGAGACTGAGTCGACGGAGAAAA
>NZ_JAKYXB010000011.1:0-25824 GCF_022761075.1 Pantoea sp. MQR6 | reverse complement strand
TTACGCTTCTCTCCTTCAGAGTCAACCCCTTTTTCAGAAGTTTTCTCCGGCGACCCAGTTTCCTGTGTCTCCTGAACCGCCATCCCGTTGCCGGTTTGCCGTGTCAGTGGAGGCGCATTATAGGGATCCAATTTCTTAGCACAAGCCTTTTTCTGGATCTTTTTTCTAAGTGGCGAGAAAACATTCATATTGATGAGATCGTCATCGATCTCAGGCAGAATCCCCTTGCCTGACGCTAAAAATCACACCAGGCTGCAAAGAAACTAAGTAAAGGAGAGCTTTTATGTCATCAGCCTTACGTCCTTACAAACGCCTTTATCCACAGCTGGGCCAGCGCGTAATGATAGATCCGACCAGCGTTGTCGTTGGGGATGTCATCATGTCGGATGATGTTAGTATTTGGCCCTTGGTTGCTATTCGTGGAGATGTGAATCAAGTGCGTATTGGTGCCCGTACTAACATACAGGACGGCAGCGTTCTGCACGTCACTCATAAATCAGCATCAAATCCCGAAGGTTACCCTCTAATAATTGGTGAAGATGTCACGGTTGGGCATAAAGCAATGCTACACGGCTGCACTATAGGTAATCGTGTTTTGGTTGGGATGGGGTCTATTTTGTTGGATGCGGTCGTTGTAGAAGATGATGTGATGATTGGTGCAGGAAGCTTGGTGCCTCCAGGTAAACGTCTCGAAAGCGGTTATCTATATTTAGGAAGTCCGGTAAAACAGATTCGACCGCTTAACGAAAAGGAAATTGAAGGGCTGCTGTATTCGGCTAATAATTATGTCGGATGGAAAGATGACTATTTGACAGAAAGCCAAACCCAACCCTGAACATCAACTTCATCTCGACGAATACAGCGTTCGGCTTCTTCTTCCAGATCCCAGCGGTGGTTGCTAAAAAGCGTCATCGCTTCCTCGTCGCCAAAACGTTGATGTAACGCCTCTGTATGGATGGCACAGGTCAGCCCCATGCCATTAACTAATACAGGAAAACAAATAGCGTTTAAATTCGGATCGAGATGCTCTCGATCGGGAAATTGAATCGCCTGATTCATAGCTCTAGCTCTCTTTTCAAAGATTCAATTACTGGCGCGGTATCAGGCATAACGCCATGCCATAAATGAAAGGCATGTGCCGCTTGTCCCACCAGCATGCCCAGACCGTCGGCTAAATGAAGTGCACCAAACTGTTGGCACCAATATAAGAACGGCGTTTGCCCAGACTGATAAAACATGTCATAGCAGCGTAAGCTGGGATGCACTAACGAAACAGGTAAGGGTGGAGTTTGCCCATCAACGCCACTAGACGTAGCATTAATGATGAGTTCGAACGCTTTGCCTTCTAATTCATCAAAGCTACAAGTATTGATTGCACCGCTGTGTTTAAAGAGATTTGCTAATTCATCTGCTCGCGAGCGCGTACGATTAGTCACGGTTAATGCAATGCCCAAAGAAAGTAAGGGTAGAATTACGCCACGTGCAGCGCCGCCTGCCCCGACCAGAAGAACTCTGTCTCCCGGCTTAATCATCGAGAGACGTTCGAGATCGCTCAATAAACCAATACCATCAGTATTGTCGCCGAGGATAGTGCCATCTTTGCGCTTCTTTAATGTATTCACTGCGCCGGAAAGGGCTGCCCGCTCGCTAAGCTCGTCTGCCAATTTCCATGCCTGCTGCTTAAAAGGCAGGGTGACATTTGCCCCTACGCCTTCTTGAGCAAAGAACTCAGCGATTTCCTGCGGAAATCCATCTAGCGGAGCACAAATACGGCCGTAGCGATGTTCTATTCCCGTCTGTTGGGCAAAGGCTTGGTGAATGAATGGTGACTTACTGTGGCTAACAGGGTTACCAAAAACAGCATAGTTATTCATAAATTATCCCTGTCGTATGAGATCACCGGTGATGACGTCGCGAATTTCGGAAGGATTTTGCCTCCCACCGGTTAATCCCGGGAGGACAGGAAAGTCATTACCAAACTGCACTTTTACTTCTTCTATTGTACGGCAAGGCGGTTGCCCCGAAAGATTAGCGCTGGTTGAAACTAAAGGTTTACCAAATGCGCGGCATAATGCTTGTACATCAGGATGATCACTGACTCGTATCGCCAATGAATCAAATTTTCCCGTTAACCAACGGGGAGTATGCGGCGGAGCCGGCACAACAAATGTTACTGGTCCAGGCCAGCAGGCAAACATCCGCTCTCGCTGGATGACTGAAAGCTCTCGATCGGACACATAGGGTTCTAATTGCGCATATTCAGAAGCAATCAGGATCAACCCTTTTTCGACGGGTCTTTGTTTAAGAGCTAATAACGCCATTACTGCACTTTCATTATCCGGATCGCACCCCAGCCCAAAAACAGCTTCAGTAGGATAGGCGATTACGGCGTGACGTTTAAGGTGACCTACGCAATCATTTAACGAAGTAGAAAGATCTTGGTTATGCATGTTGAACTCTTAATTCTCTTGAGCGATAGCTTTGCCGCAACTTTTACTGGCACAGAACAGCTTTACGCCCTGCGCAGTTTTTTTCTCAACTAATAAAGGAAACTGGCAATATGGACACACGCCTGCAATTGGGGTGAGATTTACTGCAAATTGACAGGCCGGATAACGATCGCAGGCATGAAACGTTTTGCCGAAGCGCGATCGGCGCTGTACAAGCTTGCCTTTCTGACACTGAGGACAATCAATCGTAGTCTCATCTGGTTTGTCGATGGTTTCCGTATAAGCGCATTCGGGATAATGGCTGCAACCGATAAACATACCGTAGCGCCCTTGGCGCAGCACTTTATCTGCTCCACAATCCGGGCAAGCATGCCCCTCCAACACTTTAACGATATGGCCATCAGCCTGATTTTTCAGTGGGCGGATATAATCGCAAGCAGGATAATTTGCGCAGCCAAGAAAAGGTCCATGTTTGCCAGAACGAATAACAAGTTCTGCCCCGCAAGCGGGGCAGGGATCCTGTTTTCGCACAGCGAAGAGTGCAGTTTTACTCATAACGATAGAGATGTATGAAAAGGAATTTAATGCAGCATACCTTCATTGACGTCGAATAGCAGTTCTTCCATCTGCTGATAAGCGTTTTCACATCCAGGTATATTAAATAAAACCATTAATATTACCCACTTAAGGTCCTCAAGATCGAAGTCTGGAGTATCAAGCGCCATGACACGTTCAATGACCATTTCACGTGTTTCCAAATTCAAAACTTGAATTTGTTCCAAAAATAATAGGAAACCACGGCTTTCAGCATCTAAACGTTTGCTCTCTTCATCTGTATAGATACGCATGGAGAGCGGATCATTTGTCAGTAAAATTGGCGCAACCAGCCCTTCTTGATAGTCCGCCAACTTCTCTAACCAGTTCAACGCATTATAAATATCTTCACGATGAAAACCGGCATCCGTCAAGTCATCTGTCAATCTGTCCTGATCAACACCCATTTCTGCTTCGTTGTGGATATATGTCTCAAACAAGTACATGAGTACGTCGAACATGGCATGCCCTCCTCAATCGGACATAGCCGCCGGGTACAGCTGCGATCCATCCTGCTAACTCCAGTTCCAGCAACTGAGCTGAGATAACTGGCACAGGTTGGCCGGCACGTTCAGCGACAACGTCAACAGGTGTAACCTCATCACCTACGTTAGCCAACACATCGGCAAATGGCAATGGAGCATGAACATTGTCATCACAATATATTTCATCTGATTTTGTAACAGGTAACCAGTTAAGCGCACTGCCCAAATCTTCGAGAATATTATTGGGGTGCGCCACTAACATTGCGCCTTGTTGGATTAGCCAATTTGTACCTTCGCTGCTGGGATTACCCAATGACCCGGGCAAAGCATAGACGTTACGATTTTGCTCAAGGGCATAACGTGCGGTAACAAGTGAACCGCTCTTGAGTGAGGCTTCAACCACTAACACACCTTGGCTCAGGCCACTGATAATACGATTACGTCGAGGGAAATGGGTGGCGTTAGGTGGTGCATTTAGCGGGAATTCTGAGATAATCGCCCCACCTTTTTCTACGATTTCTTCAGCGAGTGCGAAATGAGATTTCGGATAGAGGTGCTTCAAACCGCTACCCAATACTGCCACCGTTTTGCCTTCGACATTAAGTGCAGCATGATGTGCAACGCCATCAATGCCACGGGCTAACCCACTCGTTATAGTCAAACCACTTAACGCCAATTGTTGAGTAAACCATTCGCACCAGTGTCGTCCATAATGTGAGCAATTACGGCTCCCGACCACAGCCAACTGCGGTGTATTTAGAGCTGCAGGATCGCCCTTGATATAAATAAGCGGCGGGAAGCGATCAGTCTCAGTAAGCAAAGCGGGGTAATGGTCATCAAGCGCCGTAAGGAGATGGTGTTTGCGATGACTGGCGAGCCATGCCTGTAGCTCTTTGAAATTAGCCTGCTGGAAACTATTGAATTGTTGTCGTTGGCGCTCATCAAATTTAAGCTGAGACAAATGTTTAGCGACATCACCCCCGCTTAAAAGCAGGTTTGCGGCTTCAAGCCAACGCTTACCAACCATTCCGCTAACAGCGGCTAATTGTAGACATAACGCCATCTTTTCCATTTTTTAGCATCCATTTTCGCTGAGGCTTCCTGCGGTGGAATGCTGTCAATCATGCCCCAAAAAGTCTACAATATGAGGTAGTAATCTTTACTTAACCGAATACAGATCTGGAAATTTATGTCAGTTTTGCAGGTATTACATTTCCCTGACGAGCGTCTGCGCAAAATCGCCGCGCCAGTTAAAGAAGTTAACGCAGATATTCAGCGTATCGTGGATGATATGTTTGAAACGATGTACGCCGAAGAAGGCATTGGGCTGGCCGCTACGCAAGTCGATATTCATCAACGCATCATAGTGATTGATGTTTCTGAAAGCCGTGAAGAACGCTTGGTGCTGATTAATCCCGAGTTGCTGGAAAAAAGTGGCGAAACGGGAATTGAAGAAGGTTGTCTCTCTATACCCGATCAACGCGCTTTCGTACCGCGTGCTGAGCGTGTAAAAATTCGTGCGCTCGATCGCGATGGTAATAGCTTTGAGCTGGAAACCGGTGATTTGTTGGCAATCTGTATCCAGCATGAAATTGATCACCTGGACGGCAAACTTTTTATTGATTATCTGTCGCCGTTGAAGCGTCAGCGAATCAAAATGAAATTAGAGAAGCTGGCGCGTCAAAACACGCGAGAATCTTAAGCTCTTTAGAAGGGATAAATGTGTCTGCCCCATTAAAAATAATCTTCGCTGGCACACCTGACTTTGCAGCGCGTCATCTTGACGCGCTGCTCGCTTCTGAGCATCAGGTAGTGGCTGTATTTACACAGCCCGATCGCCCTGCAGGCCGTGGTAATAAATTGACGCCTAGTCCGGTAAAGGTTTTGGCTCAGTCAAACGACATTCCAGTCTTCCAACCTAAATCATTACGCCCTGAAGAGAGTCAGCAGTTGGTTGCCAATCTTCAGGCAGATATTATGGTTGTCGTTGCCTATGGTTTGATCCTGCCAAAAGCGGTTCTTGATATGCCACGATTAGGATGCATTAACGTGCACGGCTCGCTACTCCCTCGCTGGCGTGGTGCAGCACCCATTCAGCGTGCGCTGTGGGCTGGAGATAACGAAACGGGTGTCACTATCATGCAGATGGATGTCGGCCTGGATACCGGCGATATGCTGTATAAGCTTGCCTGCCCTGTCACCGCTGAAGATACCAGTGCAACGCTTTATAACAAACTTGCACAGCTTGGGCCGCAAGGATTACTGGATACGCTGTCGCAGCTTGCTGATGGCCGTGCGCATCCAGAAAAGCAGGATGAAGCATTAGCCAATTATGCAGAGAAATTGAGTAAAGAAGAGGCGCGTCTTAACTGGCAGCTCCCCGCGATGCAACTTGAGCGCTGCATTCGCGCTTTCAATCCATGGCCAATGAGTTTTTTCAACATTGATGATCAGCCAATTAAAGTCTGGCAAGCAAGCGTGCTTCCGCATGCTGATAAGCAACCCGGTGAAATCATCCAGGCTGATAAACAAGGTATACAAATAGCGACAGCAGAGGGCGTGCTCAATTTGCTCCAGCTTCAACCTGCTGGGAAAAAGCCAATGTCTGCACAAGATCTTCTCAACTCGCGCCGTGAATGGTTTGAACCTGGAACTATTCTGGCCTGACCCTTTAGCCCGGTAATCACCGGGCTTTTTGTTTGATGACAAAAACCTATGAACAAAAATACCAATCTACGTAGCCTTTCAGCCCAGCTTATCGAACGTGTTGTCGACAAAGGTGAATCACTCAATACCGTATTGCCTCAGGCACAAAAAAAACTGTCCGATAAAGACAGCGCACTAGTGCAAGAAATTTGCTTCGGTGTACTACGCACTTTGCCACAGCTTGAAGCCTTGATTGGTAAATTAATGGAACGCCCCCTGACGGGTAAACAACGCGTTTTACATTATTTGATCATGGTTGGATTGTATCAATTACTCTACACACGCATACCTGCTCACGCTGTTTTGGCAGAAACTGTTGCGGGTGCAGAAGTTTTAAAACGTGGTAGCTTGAAAGGCTTATTAAATGGCGTGCTTCGCCAGTTTCAGCGACAGCAGGATGCATTGCTTGCCAGTATAAAAGAGGGTCCACAGCGCTACCTCCATCCTGGATGGCTACTGAAGCGTTTGCAAATTGCCTGGCCTACACAATGGCAACAAATTGTTGAAGCAAACAACGTTCGTCCGCCAATGTGGCTACGCGTAAACCAGCAACATCATTCTCGTGATAGCTGGCTTGCTTTATTAGCTGAAACTCAAAAAACAGCCTTTATAGATGCTGAAGTGCCTGAGGCTTTGCGACTCGAATCCCCTACGTCTGTGACCCAACTGCCAGGCTTCGATCAAGGCTGGGTAACAGTTCAAGATGTTTCAGCTCAACGCTGCGCTTTATTGCTTGAGCCTAAAAATGGTGAATACATTCTCGATCTCTGTGCAGCACCGGGTGGAAAAACCACTCATATTTTAGAAATCGCACCTGAAGCTCGGGTGCTTGCAGTGGATATTGATGCACAGCGTCTGGTGCGCGTGCATGAAAATTTACAACGGCTAGGGATGAAGGCTGAAGTGAAGCAAGGCGATGGTCGCTCTCCCCAAGATTGGTGTGGCGATGAACTGTTTGATCGAATTTTACTTGATGCGCCTTGTTCAGCGACTGGTGTCATTCGTCGACATCCAGATATTAAGTGGCTGCGCCGCGAACGCGATATTGCCGAACTAGCCAAACTTCAATCTGAGATCATTGAAGCTATTTGGTCCCAGCTCAAACCCGGCGGAACGCTATTGTATGCGACATGTTCCATACTCCCGGATGAAAATCAGCTGCAGATAAGCGCATTTCTGGAACGCCATAATGATGCTGTCGCGTGCTCACTTTTTGGTGCGCCTGAAACAGGCTTGCAAGTATTTCCAACTGTCGATGGTGGCGATGGTTTCTTCTACGCTAAGCTTGTGAAGAAACCTGAGGTAAATTGAAATGAGCATTCTTAATCGATGAAAATCATTATTCTTGGTGCCGGTCAGGTAGGTGGCACACTGGCAGAGAACCTGGTCGGCGAAAATAACGACATAACGGTAGTTGATACCGATTCAACGCGTCTACGTCAGTTACAAGATAAGTTTGATCTGCGTGTTGTTCAGGGCCATGGTTCTCATCCGCGTATTTTGCGCGAAGCCGGTGCCGAGGATGCTGACATGTTGGTTGCTGTCACTAACTCTGACGAGACCAATATGGTTGCCTGCCAAATCGCCTATTCACTTTTCAATACGCCTAACCGTATTGCCCGTATCCGTGCTGCTGATTATTTGCGTGATGCGGATAAATTATTTATTCCAGAAGCCGTGCCCATTGACCACCTTATCTCTCCAGAGCAATTAGTCATCGATAATATTTATCGATTAATTCAGTATCCTGGCGCATTGCAAGTCGTTAATTTTGCTGAAGGGAAAGTGAGTCTTGCCGTAGTAAAAGCTTACTATGGTGGGCCTTTAGTCGGGAATCCACTTTCTATCCTACGCGAACATATGCCGCACATTGATACGCGTGTCGCCGCCATTTTTCGTCAGGATCGCCCTATCCGCCCGCAAGGTTCAACCATTGTAGAAGCGGGCGATGAAGTGTTTTTTATAGCGGCCAGTCAAAATATTCGTGCTGTTATGAGCGAAATGCAGCGGCTCGAAAAGCCTTATAAACGCATCATGCTTGTTGGTGGTGGAAACATTGGTTTTGGTTTAGCCCAAAGACTTGAGAAAAATTACAGCGTCAAATTAATAGAGCGCAATCCACAACGCGCTGCAGAACTGGCAGAGCGTCTTGAGGATACGAT
This sequence comes from Pantoea sp. MQR6, assembly GCF_022761075.1. NCBI lineage: Bacteria > Pseudomonadati > Pseudomonadota > Gammaproteobacteria > Enterobacterales > Erwiniaceae > Pantoea > Pantoea sp. MQR6. Next base: position 17,427 of record NZ_JAKYXB010000011.1, on the reverse strand, counting down.
CGTGTTTTATGGTGATGCTTCTGACCAAGAGTTGCTGGCAGAAGAACATGTTGAACAAGTTGACTTGTTTATCGCTGTTACCAATGACGATGAAGCTAATATCATGTCTGCGATGCTCGCGAAAAAGATGGGCGCGAAGAAAGTCATGGTGTTGATACAACGTCGTGCTTATGTCGATTTAGTGCAAGGAAGCGTTATTGATATTGCGATATCACCACAGCAAGCAACTATATCTGCCCTGCTGGGCCATGTGCGCAAAGCTGATATCGTAGGCGTTTCATCTTTACGTCGTGGTATTGCCGAGGCAATAGAAGCCATAGCCCACGGTGATGAAACAACATCACGTGTCGTTGGGCGTCCAATTGATGATATTAAACTGCCACCTGGTACTATTATTGGTGCCATAGTACGTGGCGATGATGTCATGATTGCTAATGACAATCTGCGCATAGAACAAGGCGATCATGTCATCATGTTTTTGACAGATAAAAAGTTTGTTCCTGATGTTGAACGGCTATTCCAGCCTAGCCCTTTCTTTTTATAGTAGAAATGAACGTTAAAATACTAACTCAAGATAATTCTGCTAATTGCGCATCGATGATGGCAAATACAGGAAGCTTTGTTAGACTTTAGGTCATTGGCCAGGGCAAGGAGAGAAGAATGAGTTTATTCAAAGAGTTTCGTGATTTTGCAATGCGTGGAAACGTGGTTGATCTCGCGGTTGGTGTGATCATCGGTGCAGCATTCGGCAAAATCGTTTCATCTTTAGTCGCAAACATAATTATGCCACCACTAGGATTGCTGATTGGTGGCGTTGATTTTAAATCATTTAGCTGGGTGCTCAAACCTGCAGAAGGAGAGACGCCGGCAGTAATAATGCAGTATGGTATTTTCATTCAGACAGTTTTTGATTTCATTATTGTTGCCTTCGCGATTTTTATGGCTATTAAATTGATGAACAAACTGCACAAGAAAAAAGAAGTTGAAAAACCAGCTGCAAAACCGAGTAATGAAGAGGTTCTGCTCACTGAGATTCGTGATTTGCTTAAACAGCAAAATACAAAAATTTAAAATAGGCCGCCAACGAGGCGGCTTTTTTATAGTTTAAAGAAGGGCAGTGATAAATTTTGGATTTATCACTGCCCTCCCAAATATTTTCCTTATTCGATTTTTGTTTGCGCTTAAAGCTGCCTTTCCCTTTACGCTGTTGCACAATACGCTGACGGTACAGCGGATCGTGAAGCAATGCTTCAATAGCATTGTCTCTAATTATCCCTTTGGTATGTTTATAACCACTCATATATTCTCCTGTAACGTATTCCTGTTTTGTATATTGCAATGTAACACAGCCTAACTTTCATTCAACACTGGACCACGTTCTAACGCCTCCAGAATTGAGCAGGCAACACTTGTATGACTATCACCGCAACATGCTTCTGATAAATGAAGGAGCGATTGCTGCATTACTTTTAACTCAGCCATCATTTTATTAACTTCATTAAGTCTTTTTTCAACTATGGCTTTTGATTCATGGCAGGTGTGTTTAGCAGGTTCGACTCGAATAGAAAGCAACTCTCTGATTGATTCGAGGCTAAAACCTAACTGGCGACCATAGCGAATAAATTTTAAACGTTGAAGATCGCTACTGCTATAAAGTCTAAAACCACCCTCCGTTCGAATCTCATGATCCATCATATGTTGCTTCTCGTAAAAGCGAATCGTATCTGGCGTAACATCCGCTAGCTTTGCAAGCTGACCAATACGATACATTTAATTCTCCCCCAAGCGTTGGCGAATGGATTTTCCATATTCGCTATGAAGAAAGTCTGTATTCATTCCCGCTTGATGAAGTTTAAACTCTAACAACATTAGCTGTTTACGATGATTTGAATATTGAGGATCTTCAGGATCGAGTTGCTGGAGAAGATCGTTGATTTCTATAGCCTGACGCCGTATTTCAAGTTCTGGCGGTAAAAAGCCTGAATTTTTAAGCAGCCGATAGCCCGCTCGGAGTTCTGAAGGTACGTGACTGTCATCATCGAGCTTGAGAGGTTTACCCTCCCCGGGAAGATGACTAAGTTCACCTTTATCCTGTGCTGCTTTTATATGCTGCTCAGCAAGTTGATCGAGTAACCACATAAGTGCCTCCAAAATCGCATGATGATCAGAATAGTTAATTTGCTTAACGATAGGCAATAAAAAACCCGCCGAAGCGGGTTCTTTACGTTGCTACAGATTACTCTGCAACAGCTTCTGCTTGAGCTTCTGGACGATCAACCAGCTCGATGTATGCCATCGGAGCGTTGTCACCAGCGCGGAAGCCACACTTCAGAATACGAGTGTAACCACCGGCACGGCTCGCGAAACGCGGGCCCAGTTCATTAAACAGTTTTGCCACGATCTCGTTATCACGAGTACGGGCGAATGCCAGACGACGATTAGCTACGTTGTCGGTCTTGGCAAGAGTAATCAGCGGCTCAACTACGCGGCGCAACTCTTTGGCTTTCGGCAGAGTCGTCTTGATGATCTCATGACGAACCAAAGAGCCAGCCATGTTGCGAAACATAGCCTGACGATGGCTGCTGTTGCGGTTCAGTTGACGACCACTCTTACGATGGCGCATGACCTTATCCTTCTCAGTGAAACCTTAACCTGTGATCCGGTTATTCATCAGCAATGCTTGCCGGCGGCCAATTCTCGAGGCGCATGCCCAAAGAAAGACCACGTGAGGCGAGCACATCTTTAATCTCAGTAAGAGATTTTTTACCCAGGTTAGGCGTTTTAAGCAGCTCAACCTCAGTACGCTGTACCAGATCACCGATGTAGTGGATAGCTTCTGCCTTAAGGCAGTTAGCAGAGCGGACAGTCAATTCCAAATCATCAACTGGGCGCAGCAAGATCGGATCGAATTCTGGTTTCTCTTCTTTAACTTCTGGCTGACGTACATCACGTAAGTCAACAAAAGCTTCAAGTTGTTCAGCCAGGATGGTAGCTGCACGACGAATCGCCTCTTCAGGATCGATTGTGCCGTTAGTCTCCATTTCGATGACCAGCTTATCCAAATCAGTACGTTGTTCTACACGCGCTGCTTCAACATTGTAGGCGATACGGTCTACAGGGCTATAGCATGCGTCAACCAACAGACGGCCGATTGGGCGCTCATCTTCTTCCGAATGAATTCGGGCAGAAGCCGGCACATAACCACGTCCACGCTGAACTTTGATACGCATGCTAATAGATGCGTTCTCATCGGTCAGATGACAGATTACATGCTGAGGCTTGACGATTTCGACATCACCATCATGGGTGATGTCGGCTGCAGTCACAGGGCCAATGCCAGATTTATTCAGCGTTAAGATAACTTCATCTTTCCCCTGAACTCTTACCGCCAGCCCTTTCAGGTTGAGCAGGATTTCCAGGATATCTTCCTGTACGCCCTCTTTGGTGCTGTACTCATGCAGTACACCATCAATTTCAACCTCGGTCACCGCGCAACCCGGCATGGAAGAAAGCAGAATACGGCGCAGTGCGTTACCAAGAGTATGGCCAAAGCCACGCTCTAACGGCTCAAGGGTCACCTTGGCGTGCGTCGAACTCACTTGCTCGATATCTACCAGGCGCGGTTTTAGAAACTCTGTCACAGAACCCTGCATTGTGTCCTCTCTTTGGTACTAAGCTTTACTTGGAGTAAAGCTCGACGATCAGGTGTTCGTTAATGTCCGCAGACAGATCAGTACGCTCAGGAATACGCTTGAACACACCTTCCATCTTAGTCGCATCAACTTCCAGCCAGGTTGGCTTTTCACGCTGCTCAGCCAGCTCCAGAGCGGCCTTCACGCGAGATTGCTTTTTGGCTTTCTCACGGATGCTAACAACATCATTCGGAGATACCTGATAAGAAGCGATGTTAACAACGCGGCCATTTACCAAAATAGACTTGTGGCTTACCAACTGACGTGATTCTGCACGCGTTGCACCAAAGCCCATACGATAAACTACGTTGTCCAGACGGCCTTCCAGCAGAGCCAACAGGTTTTCACCGGTGTTGCCTTTCAGACGTGCTGCTTCTTTATAGTAGTTACGGAACTGACGCTCAAGAACACCGTAGATACGACGAACTTTTTGCTTTTCACGTAACTGACCGCCGTAGTCAGACAGACGCGGTTTACGCGCACCATGCTGGCCAGGGGCTTGTTCAATTTTACACTTGGTGTCAATCGCGCGAACGCCAGACTTAAGGAATAAGTCAGTGCCCTCACGACGGCTCAGCTTGAGCTTAGGACCCAAATATCTTGCCATTTTCTTTCTCCAACTATCCTAAAAAACGAGGGCGTTATACGCGACGTTTTTTCGGCGGACGACAACCGTTATGAGGGATAGGAGTCACATCAGTAATATTAGTGATGCGGAAACCAGCGGCGTTCAGAGCACGAATAGTTGATTCGCGACCCGGACCCGGACCCTTAACCATAACTTCCAGGTTCTTAATACCGTAATCTTTTACCGCTTCTGCACAGCGCTCTGCAGCGACCTGAGCAGCAAACGGAGTAGATTTACGTGAACCGCGGAAACCGGAACCACCGGCGGTTGCCCAACCCAATGCGTTACCCTGACGATCAGTAATAGTAACGATGGTGTTGTTAAAAGAAGCATGGACATGAGCCACGCCATCTGAGACTTGTTTTCTTACACGCTTGCGTGCACGAACTGGTGCCTTTGCCATTATTTACTCACCCCGATTATTTCTTGATCGGTTTACGCGGACCCTTACGGGTACGTGCGTTGGTCTTAGTACGCTGACCGCGAACCGGCAGACCACGACGATGGCGCAAACCACGATAGCAACCAAGGTCCATAAGACGCTTGATGCTCAGGGTGATTTCACGGCGCAGATCACCTTCTACAACGAATTTAGCAACTGCATCACGCAGCTGATCAATTTGTTCTTCAGACAGCTCACTGATCTTAACATTTTCAGCAATACCCGTTGAAGCGCAGATGGCTTTTGAACGAGTCTTACCGATACCGAAGATCGAAGTTAATGCGATAACGGTATGTTTTTGATCAGGAATGTTAATGCCTGCTATACGGGCCACTATGCACTCCTATTATTAAATAAGCACGTCCCATGCTGAAAAGCCCGTTTTCAGGATACTCAAATGGCAACGTACTGACATACAAAAGATTGGCTGGCTAATCTAGCCAGCTCAACCCGACTTTGCAAGAAAAATATGTGACAATATCAGCCTTGGCGCTGTTTATGCTTTGGCTCGGCACTGCAGATCACACGAACGACACCGTCGCGACGAATGATTTTGCAGTTACGACATAATTTCTTGACGGAAGCACGAACTTTCATTTTTACTCTCCGTAACTTCTCAACCACCTGAATTAACGGCCATAGCCCTTCAGGTTAGCTTTCTTCAGTGCAGACTCGTACTGACTTGACATCATTAAAGTTTGCACTTGAGCCATAAAGTCCATGATGACGACCACTACGATGAGCAGTGACGTACCGCCAAAGTAGAAGGGGACCTTCATCGCATCACGCATGAACTCCGGGATAAGGCAGATAAAAGTAATATACAGAGCGCCAATTAAGGTCAAACGTGTCATTACTTTATCGATGTACTTCGCCGTTTGCTCTCCCGGACGAATTCCCGGTACGAATGCACCAGACTTCTTCAGGTTATCTGCTGTTTCACGTGGGTTGAAAACCAACGCCGTGTAGAAGAAACAGAAGAAGATGATTGCAGTCGCATAGAGTAGCACATAAAGCGGCTGTCCTGGTTGCAAATACAGCGAAATAGTTGTCAGCCAGTTCCAACCGGTCCCGCCCCCAAACCACGATGCAATCGTTGCCGGGAACAGAATAATGCTGGAAGCAAAAATAGCTGGGATTACGCCCGCCATATTCACTTTCAACGGTAAATGTGTGCTCTGTGCAGCGTATACACGACGACCTTGTTGACGTTTTGCATAGTTCACCACAATGCGGCGTTGACCACGCTCAACGAAAATAACAAAGAAGGTCACTGCAAATACAAGAACTGCAACCAACAGCAACAGAAGGAAGTGCAGGTCACCTTGCCGCGCTTGCTCGATGGTATGGCCAATGGCCGGCGGTAAACCCGCAACAATACCTGCGAAGATAATGATCGAAATACCGTTACCGATACCCCGTTCAGTAATCTGTTCGCCTAGCCACATCAAGAACATCGTTCCTGAGACCAGACTCACAACAGCGGTAAAATAGAAGGCAAAGCCCGGATTCATCACCAGGCCCTGCATTCCAGGCATATTCGGCAAACCGGTAGCAATACCAATCGACTGAAATATGGCTAATACCAACGTACCGTAACGAGTGTACTGACTAATCTTACGACGGCCAGCCTCCCCTTCCTTCTTGATTTCCGCTAACGCTGGATGAACCACCGTCAATAACTGGATGATTATCGATGCCGAAATATACGGCATGATACCCAGTGCGAAAATAGAAGCACGGCTAAGAGCACCACCAGAGAACATGTTAAACATTTCAATGATGGTGCCACGCTGTTGTTCAAGCAGTTTGGCAAGTACAGTGGCATCAATACCGGGGATTGGAATAAAAGAGCCAATACGGAAGACAATCAGTGCACCGATAACAAACAAAAGTCTGCGTTTCAGTTCACCAAAGCCGCCTTTGGCGCTTTGAAAATCTAATCCCGGTTGTTTAGCCATCTGCTACTTATTCCTCAATTTTACCGCCAGCAGCTTCGATTGCAGCACGAGCACCTTTAGTGACACGTAAACCGCGAATCGTTACCGGTGTAGAAACTTCACCAGACAGAATTACTTTTACGAATTCAATCTGCACACCGACAATGTTGGCTGCTTTCAGCGTGTTCAGGTCTACGATACCGCCTTCAACTTTCGCCAGATCAGACAGACGAATCTCTGTGGTGATCATTGATTTGCGAGAGGTGAAGCCGAATTTCGGCAGACGACGGTACAGAGGCATCTGACCGCCTTCAAAACCGCGACGTACGCCACCGCCAGAACGTGAGTTCTGACCTTTGTGACCACGACCACCGGTTTTACCGAGGCCAGAACCAATACCACGACCTAAACGCTTAGGTGCGTGCTTAGACCCGTCGGCCGGAGACAGAGTATTTAAACGCATCTCTTACTCCTCCACTTTAACCATATAGGAAACCGCGTTAACCATACCGCGTACAGCAGGCGTATCTTCACGCTCAACGGTGTGGCCAATACGACGCAGACCCAGGCCAACCAGTGTGGCTTTATGCTTAGGCAAACGGCCAATTGCACTGCGGGTTTGAGTGATTTTAATAGTGTTAGCCATCGTGATTACCCCAGAATTTCTTCAACGGATTTACCACGCTTGGCAGCGACCATTTCCGGAGAATTCATATTGCCCAGGCCATCAATCGTTGCACGAACCACGTTAATCGGGTTGGTGGAACCATATGCTTTAGCCAGAACGTTATGTACTCCAGCGACTTCCAGGACGGCGCGCATTGCACCACCGGCGATGATACCGGTACCTTGAGAAGCCGGCTGCATGAACACGCGGGAACCCGTGTGAGCACCTTTAACAGGGTGCTGCAGAGTGCCGTTGGTCAGCGCGACGTTAATCATATTGCGACGGGCTTTCTCCATCGCTTTCTGGATCGCTGCTGGAACTTCACGCGCTTTACCGTAACCAAAACCAACGCGGCCGTTACCATCACCCACTACAGTCAGTGCGGTGAAGGAAAAAATACGACCACCTTTTACAGTTTTAGAAACACGGTTTACCGCGATCAGTTTTTCCTGCAGTTCGCCAGCTTGTTTCTCGATGTGTGCCATCTTAGACCTCTACCTTAGAACTGAAGGCCAGCTTCACGAGCAGCATCTGCCAGTGCCTGGACGCGACCATGATATTGGAAACCGGAACGGTCGAAAGAAACACCAGTGATGCCTTTTTCGATTGCGCGTTCTGCAATAGCTTTACCTACAGCAGCTGCGGCTTCTTTATTACCGGTATACTTCAGTTGTTCAGTGATAGCTTTTTCTACAGTAGAAGCAGCGACCAGAACTTCGGAACCGTTCGGGGCGATTACCTGTGCGTAAATGTGACGCGGGGTACGATGTACCACCAGGCGAGTAGCACCCAGCTCTTTGAGCTTGCGACGTGCACGGGTCGCACGACGGATACGAGCAGATTTCTTATCCATAGTGTTACCTTACTTCTTCTTAGCCTCTTTGGTACGCACGACTTCGTCGGCGTAACGGACACCCTTGCCTTTATAAGGCTCAGGACGACGGTAGGCGCGCAAGTCAGCTGCAACCTGGCCGATCAACTGTTTATCTGCACCTTTCAGTACGATTTCAGTCTGAGTCGGACACTCTGCAGTGATACCCGCGGGCAGCTGGTGATCTACTGGATGAGAAAAACCCAGAGACAGGTTAACTACGTTGCCTTTAATGGCAGCACGATAACCTACACCAACCAGCTGCAGCTTCTTAGTGAAGCCTTCGGTAACACCGATAACCATTCCGTTAAGCAGCGCGCGAGAAGTACCCGCTTGCGCCCAGCCATCAACGAAACCTTCGCGTGGAGCGAAAGTAAGAGCGTTGTCAGCATGCTTAACTTCAACAGCATCATTGATAGTACGAGTCAGCTCGCCGTTTTTACCTTTAATCGAAATTACCTGACCGTTGAGTTTTACCTCTACGCCGGCAGGAACAACGACAGGTGCTTTAGCAACACGAGACATAGTATCCTCCGATTACGCTACGTAGCAGATAATTTCGCCACCAAGACCAGCTTGGCGCGCTGCACGATCAGTCATGACACCTTTAGATGTAGAAACTACAGCGATGCCCATACCAGCCATTACCTTTGGCAGCTCATCTTTTTTCTTATAGATGCGCAGACCAGGACGGCTTACTCGCTGAATGCTTTCTACAACAGCTTTTCCCTGGAAATACTTAAGAGTAAGTTCCAGTTCCTGCTTGATGTCGCCTTCGATTTTAAAATCTTCAATATAGCCTTCTTCTTTCAGCACGTTGGCAATTGCCAATTTCAGCTTGGAAGAGGGCATGATGACCGCAACTTTGTTTGCGGCCTGACCGTTACGGATACGGGTCAGCATATCCGCGATCGGATCTTGCATGCTCATCTGTGTTACTCCCGTGATTCAATTGGTGACAATTACCAGCTAGCCTTTTTAAGACCCGGGATTTCACCGCGCATTGCGGCTTCACGGACCTTGATACGGCTCAACCCAAACTTCCGCAGGAAACCGTGCGGACGACCTGTTTGACGGCAGCGGTTACGCTGACGTGAAGGGCTGGAATCACGCGGCAGACTCTGCAGCTTCAGAACAGCATCCCAACGATCTTCGTCGGAAGCGTTCACATCAGAAATGATCGCTTTCAGTTCAGCGCGTTTTGCGAAGAATTTGTCTGCTAAATTCGCACGCTTAACTTCGCGTGCTTTCATAGATTGCTTAGCCATTAAGTAACCCTACCTTACTTACGGAACGGGAAGTCAAAGGCAGCCAGCAGAGCACGGCCTTCATCATCAGATTTCGCAGTAGTGGTAATGGTGATATCCAAACCACGAACGCGATCGACTTTGTCGTAGTCGATTTCTGGGAAGATGATCTGCTCACGTACACCCATGCTGTAGTTGCCACGACCATCGAATGACTTAGCGGACAGGCCACGGAAGTCACGGATACGTGGAACAGCAATGGTGACCAGACGCTCAAAGAACTCCCACATGCGTTCGCCACGCAGAGTTACTTTACAGCCGATCGGATAGCCCTGACGGATTTTGAAGCCTGCAACTGATTTGCGTGCTTTGGTGACTAACGGCTTTTGGCCGGAGATTGCTGCCAAGTCAGCTGCTGCGTTATCCAGCAGTTTCTTGTCAGCGATCGCTTCACCTACACCCATGTTCAGGGTGATCTTCTCGACCCGAGGGACTTGCATGACAGAATTGTAGCCAAACTCTGTCATGAGTTTCTGGACTACTTCGTCTTTGTAGTAATCATGCAGTTTCGCCATCGTACTACTCCAAATTACTTGATAGTTTCGCTATTAGATTTAAAGAAACGGACTTTTTTGCCGTCTTCGAATCTAAAGCCTACACGGTCTGCCTTGCCAGTTGCCGTATTGAACAGTGCAACGTTAGAAACCTGCACTGCAGCTTCCTTTTCAACGATGCCACCTGGTTGGTTCAGAGCCGGAACCGGCTTCTGATGTTTCTTCACCAGGTTGATACCTTCAATAATGACCTTGCCAGAAGACAGGACATTCTTAACTTTACCGCGCTTACCTTTATCTTTACCGGTTAACACGATAACTTCGTCGTTACGACGGATTTTAGCTGCCATTGTTCGCTCCTTAGAGTACTTCTGGTGCCAGAGAGATAATTTTCATGAACTTTTCAGTACGAAGTTCACGAGTTACCGGCCCAAAAATACGCGTACCGATAGGCTGCTCACTGTTATTGTTTAAAATAACGCATGCATTACCATCGAAGCGAATGACAGAACCGTCCGGGCGACGAACACCCTTCCTGGTGCGCACCACTACCGCCTTCAGGACATCACCTTTTTTCACCTTACCACGCGGAATTGCTTCCTTGATGGTAACTTTGATGATATCGCCGACGCCTGCGTAGCGACGGTGCGAGCCACCCAGAACCTTGATACACATTACGCGACGTGCACCGGAGTTGTCGGCGACGTTCAGCATAGTCTGTTCTTGGATCATTTTAGTGCTCCGCTAATGTCAACTACTACTTCGGGACCTAGACCTCAGGTCGTTAGAAAGCCCCATAATTGAGGGCGCGGCATTATAACACCGGTTCTCGCAGATGGGTAGAAAAAATGAACGGCTCTTGCGAGCCGTTCATCAGATTTTTAAAGAGGGCGAATTCTATTACAGAATCGCTTTCTCTACAACGCGAACCAGCGTCCAAGACTTAGTCTTAGACAGTGGACGGCATTCGCGGATTTCAACCACGTCACCGATACCACATTCGTTGTTCTCGTCATGGATGTGCAGCTTGGTCGTACGCTTAATGAATTTACCGTAAATTGGGTGCTTCACGAAACGTTCGATAGCGACAACTGCAGATTTCTGCATTTTGTCACTGATCACACGACCTTGCAGAGTACGGATTTTATCGGTCATTACGAACCCGCCTTCTCAGTCAGTAAAGTCTTAACGCGTGCAACATCACGGCGAACTTGCTTCAGCAGATGGGTCTGCTGCAGCTGGCCAGATGCTGCCTGCATGCGCAGGTTAAATTGCTCACGCAGCAGATTAAGCAGCTCAGTGTTCAGCTCTTCAACGCTTTTTTCACGCAGCTCAGTTGCTTTCATTACATCACCGTCTTAGTTACAAAGGTGGTTTTGATAGGCAGTTTTGCTGCTGCCAGCTTGAATGCTTCACGGGCCAGCTCTTCTGGTACGCCGTCCATTTCATACAGGACTTTACCAGGCTGGATCAGGGCAACCCAATACTCAACGTTACCCTTACCTTTACCCATACGCACTTCCAGCGGCTTCTCGGTGATCGGTTTGTCCGGGAATACACGGATCCAAATCTTACCTTGACGCTTAACTGCACGGGTCATAGCACGACGTGCTGCTTCGATCTGACGAGCAGTCAGACGACCACGGCCAACAGCTTTCAGACCGAAAGTACCGAAGCTGACATCCGTACCGGCAGCCAGACCGCGGTTACGGCCTTTGTGCACTTTACGGAATTTCGTACGCTTTGGTTGTAACATCAGCGACTCTCCTTACTTACGGCCTTTACGCTGCTGCTTTTTAGGTTGAGCAGCCGGTTCCGGTTGTTCAACAGCAGCCATACCACCCAGGATCTCACCTTTGAAGATCCATACCTTAACGCCGATTACACCATAAGTGGTGTGCGCTTCTGAGGTGTTGTAGTCGATGTCAGCACGCAGAGTGTGCAACGGCACGCGACCTTCACGGTACCATTCGGTACGTGCGATCTCGGCGCCGCCCAGACGGCCGCTAACTTCAACTTTAATACCTTTCGCGCCCAGACGCATGGCGTTCTGAACAGCACGCTTCATCGCACGACGGAACATCACACGACGCTCCAGCTGTGAAGTGATGCTGTCAGCTACCAGTTTCGCGTCCAGTTCCGGTTTACGGACTTCGGCGATGTTGATCTGTGCAGGAACGCCAGCGAGTTTCGCGACGACCGTGCGCAGTTTTTCAACGTCTTCACCTTTCTTACCGATAACGATGCCCGGACGAGCAGTGTGAATAGTCACACGGATGCTCTTCGCTGGACGCTCGATAACGATACGAGATACAGACGCTTTAGCCAGTTCTTTAGTCAGGAACTGACGTACTTTAAAATCGCTGTCCAGGTTGTCAGCGAATTCTTTGGTGTTCGCAAACCAAGTAGAGTTCCATGGTTTTACAATACCCAGGCGAATACCATTAGGATGTACTTTCTGACCCATTGCTAGTCTCCAGAGTCTCAGCGATCGGACACAACCACAGTGATGTGGCTGGTGCGCTTCAGGATGCGATCTGCACGACCTTTGGCACGCGGCATAATGCGTTTCATGGTCGGACCTTCATCAACGAAAATTTTCGTGATTTTCAGATCGTCGATATCAGCGCCATCGTTGTGTTCAGCGTTAGCAATGGCAGATTCCAAGACTTTTTTGACCAATACAGCAGCTTTCTTATTGGTGTAGGTCAAAATATCCAGAGCCTGCGACACTTTCTTACCGCGAATCAGGTCAGCCACCAGGCGTACCTTCTGAGCAGAAGAACGAGCATGGCGATGTTGAGCAATAGTTTCCATCTCTTCCTCCTACTTATTTCTTCTTGGCTTTTTTATCAGCCGCGTGACCGCGATAAGTACGTGTCGGCGCGAATTCACCCAATTTGTGACCAACCATTTCGTCGGAAACAAAGACAGGAACGTGCTGACGACCATTATGGACAGCGATGGTCAAACCGATCATGTTAGGAAAGATCGTTGAACGACGGGACCAAGTGCGCAAAGGCTTCTTGTCACCGCTTTCCACCGCTTTCTCTACCTTCTTCAGCAAGTGCAGGTCAATAAAAGGACCTTTCTTGAGAGAACGTGGCATGGCTTATCCTCTAATATTATTTGCTACGGCGACGTACGATAAATTTATCGGTACGCTTGTTGCTACGGGTCTTCTTACCTTTGGTCTGAACGCCCCACGGAGTTACCGGGTGCTTACCAAAGTTACGACCTTCACCACCACCGTGCGGGTGATCAACTGGGTTCATCGCGGTACCACGAACGGTCGGACGAATACCACGCCAACGGGTTGCACCGGCTTTACCCAGAACGCGCAGCATATGCTCAGCGTTACCGACTTCGCCCAGAGTTGCGCGGCAGTCAGATTCGACTTTACGCATTTCACCTGAACGCAGACGCAGGGTCACGTAGGAACCTTCACGCGCAACGATCTGCACGTAAGCACCAGCAGAGCGAGCAATCTGACCGCCTTTGCCTGGTTTCATTTCTACGTTATGAACGGTAGAACCTACTGGGATGTTACGCATCGGCAGGGTATTACCTGCTTTGATCGCAGCATCAACGCCAGATTGAATCTGGTCGCCAGCTTTCAGGCCTTTAGGGGCCAGGATATAACGGCGCTCGCCGTCTTTGTACAGAACCAGTGCGATGTTCGCAGAGCGGTTCGGATCGTACTCAAGACGTTCAACAACTGCCGGGATACCATCTTTGTTGCGTTTGAAGTCAACCAGACGGTATGCCTGCTTATGACCACCACCGATGTGACGGGTAGTGATACGACCGTTGTTGTTGCGGCCACCGGATTTGCTGTTTTTTTCCAGCAACGGGGCAAACGGCTTGCCCTTGTGCAGCTCTGGGTTCACCACTTTAACAACGTGACGACGACCCGGAGATGTCGGTTTACATTTAACAACTGCCATTGTCTTTCTCCTCCGACTTACTCAGCGCCGCCGACGAAGTCCAGATTCTGGCCTTCCTTCAGGGTGACGTAAGCTTTTTTCCAGTCGCTACGACGACCGATACGCTGTCCGTGACGCTTAACTTTACCTTTAACAACTAAGGTGTTTACGTCTTTAACTTCTACTTCGAACAGTTTCTCAACAGCAGCAAAAATCTCTGCTTTAGTCGCGTCTTTAGCTACTTTGAGTACGATGGTATTGGTTTTTTCCATCGCGCTAGATGCTTTTTCAGATACATGCGGCGCGCGCAGTACTTTCAGCAGACGTTCTTCACGGATCATGCCAGCATCTCCTCAACTTGCTTAACTGCATCAGCAGTCATAACGACTTTGTCGAAGGCGATCAGGCTAACTGGATCGATACCTGCTGCATCACGCACGTCAACCTTGTACAGGTTACGCGCAGCCAGGAACAGATTCTCATCCAGTTCACCGGTGATGATCAACACGTCTTCCAGCGCCATGTCTTTCAGTTTCTGTACCAGCAGCTTGGTTTTCGGTGCTTCTACAGCAAATGATTCGACAACGATCAGACGATCTTGACGTACCAGTTCGGACAGGATGCTTTTCAGCGCGCCGCGGTACATCTTTTTATTAACTTTTTGACTGTGATCCTGCGGCTTCGCAGCGAAAGTCACACCACCTGAACGCCAGATTGGGCTCTTAACAGAACCTGCACGAGCACGGCCGGTGCCTTTCTGACGCCAAGGCTTTTTGCCTGAACCGGTTACTTCTGCGCGAGTTTTCTGCGCGCGAGTACCCTGGCGGGCGCCTGATGCGTAAGCAACAACAACCTGGTGAACCAGCGCTTCGTTAAAATCACGACCGAAGGTAGTTTCGGAAACAGTCAGCGCGCTCTGCGCGTCTTTCAATACTAATTCCATTGCTATCCCCTTACGCCTTCACAGCTGGTTTAACAATCAGGTCGCTACCGGTCGCACCGGGAACTGCACCTTTAACCAGCAGCAGGTTGCGCTCAGCGTCAACACGTACTACATCCAGGCTCTGAACGGTTACGCGCTCGTTACCCAGCTGACCTGCCATCTTCTTGCCTTTGAACACTTTGCCCGGAGTCTGGTTCTGACCGATTGAACCCGGAACGCGGTGTGACAAGGAGTTACCGTGAGTAGCGTCCTGGGTACGGAAGTTCCAGCGCTTAACGGTACCAGCGAAACCTTTACCTTTAGAGGTGCCAGTTACGTCAACTTTTTTAACTTCAGCGAAAATCTCAACGCTGATGCTCTGACCTACAGAAAACTCTTCACCTTCAGCGGTGCGGAATTCCCACAGGCCACGGCCAGCTTCTACGCCAGCTTTAGCAAAATGACCAGCTTCAGGTTTGTTCACACGGTTTGCTTTTTTAGCACCGGTGGTAACCTGAATTGCCTGGTAACCATCGTTCTGCAGGGCTTTAACCTGAGTAACGCGGTTCGCTTCAACTTCGATTACGGTGACGGGGATAGATACGCCATCTTCAGTGAAGATGCGGGTCATGCCCACTTTTTTACCGACTAAACCAATCATTGTTTCAACCTCTCAATCGCTCGATGACCTGATTAACCCAGGCTGATCTGCACGTCAACACCGGCAGCCAGATCCAGACGCATCAGAGCATCAACGGTTTTTTCAGTTGGCTCAACGATGTCTACCAGACGCTTGTGAGTGCGAATTTCGTACTGATCACGCGCATCTTTGTTAACGTGCGGAGAGATCAGAACGGTAAAACGCTCTTTGCGGGTTGGCAGCGGGATCGGACCACGAACCTGCGCACCAGTGCGCTTGGCGGTCTCAACGATTTCCGCGGTTGATTGATCGATCAGACGATGATCAAACGCTTTAAGACGGATACGGATTCTTTGGTTCTGCATGAGACCAGAGCTCCAAACTTTTTATAGACGAAAAAAATTACTACTCGAACCCATTACGATTGATGGGAGAGTGTAATCGTTCAGCATATAACTCCCCAATTGGGAGTATTGTCAGACGGCCCAAAATTCTGCCGTCTACGATTCTGCTCGAATCGCGCCTACCAATGTCGGCAGGCCCGCGCATTATACGTAAATCTGTTCAGGAAGCAACCCGCGTTCTTGTTATAACCCCCATTCTCACGAAAATATTATCCGCTCACTCCTCCCCTTTGCATGGCTGGTAACATAAGAAGGGGTGATTTGATGGGTAGCTTAAGGTGAATTTCTCTATACCTGTTCTGATGCAGCTGCGTGCTGCAGCGAAAATATGTAGAGATTTTAATGAGGGATTTTTTGGCAGGCTAAAAAGATTAACCACTTAACAAGCCCGCGTTTTCGTATCTTCAATGATTCGCGGGCTTGGCGTAGTGTTGGTTTGAGTCAGATTCATTCGTCTTTTATTTGTGCCAGTAGGTAATTTTGAATACCCAATTTTTGTATCAGATCGAGTTCCGTCTCTAGCCAGTCAATGTGATGTTCTTCTTCAGCTAAAATTTCAATCATCATATCGCGGCTAACGTAATCATGGATTTTATCTGCGTAGGTAATGGCTTCACGCAAATCCTTCGCTCCCTCAAGTTCAAGAGCCAAATCTGAGTTCAACATCTCAGGAACATCTTCGCCAATTCGAAGTCTGCCTAGATCTTGTAAGTTGGGTATACCTTCAAGGAACAAAATTCGCTCAATGTACTTGTCCGCATGTTTCATCTCATCTATTGATTCATGATATTCAACATCATTGAGGCGTATCAGGCCCCAATTTTTAAACATACGCGCATGAAGAAAATACTGATTGATAGCAACCAATTCATTTCCCAGCAATTTATTGAGATGACTTATGATTTTGACGTCGCCCTTCATTTTGCTTCCTCCGCTTCCAGTTATCTTGAGCGTAGATGCGTATAAAAAGAAGTCAAAAAAACGCGACAAATATTGTGGGTATTTAGCAGGAATTTAAAACAGCAATTTAAATAGCTTCTTTATACAGCGGTACAAGCTGCATCTCTTCGTCCATTATTTCACGTGTGGCACGAATACACTTCCCGCATTGCTTCCCCACGGGAACAATTTGGCGCAGTTGCTGGATAGATTTTGGCTGGTAGCGGCGAACCGCTTCACGGATAGTTTTATCGCTGATGGCATTGCACAGGCAGACGTACATTTACTCTTCACTCTGGTACATTTTCTATACGTAGTGTAAATGCGAATAGTTTTTATTTCAAACCCAGGCTTTGTGGGGTAATTAGAAAAAGAGCAAAAAAAAAGAGCACCGAAGTGCTCTTTCTGCATAGTGGCTGCAATACACAGCCACTTAAGCAATCACAATTAAGCGATAACTTTAGCAACAACGCCCGCACCAACGGTACGGCCGCCTTCACGGATTGCGAAGCGCAGACCGTCGTCCATTGCGATTGGGTGAATCAGGGTAACAAC
>NZ_JAKYXB010000010.1:0-26815 GCF_022761075.1 Pantoea sp. MQR6 | reverse complement strand
TTAATTGATAAGCCCTGACTGAAAAGTCAGGGCTTTTTCATTTGTGCAAAAAACGGTAGGTTGATTAAAAATCAATTATCTTCTGCTTATCAGCGGCTTAATCAGCAAGAATAACCCTGTCAAAATGACCTCATTATATAATTCCGTTCACATTAATGAGGATAAAATGTCTATTCCCGCTTTTGGTCTGGGGACCTTCCGTTTGCAAAATGATGTCGTTATTCATTCAGTAAAAACTGCCTTAGACGTTGGTTATCGCGTCATTGATACCGCTCAGATCTATGAAAATGAGGCGGCTATTGGTCAGGCGATCGCTGAAAGTGACATTGCTCGTAATGACTTATTCATCACCACGAAAATATGGGTCAAAAACCTTTCGAAAGACGATTTGATTACCAGTCTCAAAGAGAGTTTAGAAAAGTTAAGAACTGGTTATATCGATTTAACGCTGATCCATTGGCCCTCTCCAGGCGCAGCAATTTCAGTAGCTGAAAGCATGCAAGCTCTTATGGAAGCGAAGCAGCAGGGGTTAACGCGTCAAATAGGCGTATCAAACTTTACGATAGATCTTATGCAGCAGGCGATTAATGCGGTTGGTGCTGCAAATATCGCTACAAATCAGATTGAGCTTCACCCCTTTTTACAGAACCGCCAGGTTGTAGATTTTGCAAATACTCATGCTATTCCCATCACTTCTTATATGACGCTGGCATATGGTGCAGCTTTGAAAAACGAGGTTATTCAAGCCATTGCGATGAAGCATCAGATAACTGCAGCTCAGGCTGTTCTGGCATGGGCTATGCAGCTCGGGTACGCAGTTATTCCATCTTCAACCAAGCGTGATAACTTAGTCAGTAATCTTGATGCTATAAAAGTCACACTGGATGAAGATGATATGATGCAGATTGCTTCATTAGATCGTAATCATCGTTTGGTTAGTCCTGAAGGACTGGCACCTGACTGGGATTAAGTTTTGCTTAAACAGTCCTGCACGCGCCAGGGCTGTTCACTCATCCACTCACTAAGAAAATCAATAAATGCACGCACGCGCTGGCTTACTCCCATGTCGCTGTAGTAAACCGCGTTAAACGGCATTTCTACAAGGAGCCGCTGCTCAGCTAATACCTCTACTAACTTTCCCTCAGCAATTTCTTTATCGATCATGTAATCAGACAAACATGCGATGCCATTGCCGTTTAGGCAAAGCTGCTTGATGGTCTCGCCGCTATTAGAAGACATTCCCAAATGAATATCGTAAAGCTCACCGCTTTCCTGGGCAACAGGCCAGCGATTTAGACGCGAAGGATCAACAAAGCCCAGGCACTCATGGCGATCTAAATCTGTAACATTGTGCGGCGTCCCCCTTTTTTCAAGATATTCAGGTGAAGCTACCAATTTTCGATAGCTAATAAATAGCAGTCTGGCTCGCAGTGTTGAGTCCGTTAAATTACCTGCTCGAATAGCCACATCCACCTTGCGTTCAATCAAATTGATGAAGCTTTCAGAGGAAATTAACGACAAAGTGACATCAGGATAACGTTCGCGGAAGGGTTTAATCATTGGCATAAGTAGATGAAGAATAACCGGCGTTGCTGCATCCACTCGTAATAAACCCTTTGGTGCGTAACGGCTTTCAATTAAATCATTTTCTGCCGATGTCATTTCTTGTAAGAAACTTTGCACCCGTCTGAAATAACGCTCGCCTTCTTGTGTTAGCGCTAAATGTCGTGTTGTTCGCGTAAGCAACGCAACGCCGAGCTTATTTTCTAACTTCTTGATGGTCCTACTTACAGCCGAGTTTGCCATGTGCAGTTGCTCGGCGGCGCGACTAAAGCTCCCGCTTTCAACCACGCTAACAAACACTTTTAGCTCTTCAGAAGATGCTTTCACTATTTCCCTCCAGACAAAAGACTATTGTTATTTTGCATCTTTTTGTTATTAAAGCATGCGGCAATACTAGCGGCCATCAATCATTGGATGGAGTTAATTATGCCACTTGCTCTTTGGGCGCTAACCATCAGCGCATTCGCTATAGGAACAACTGAATTTGTCATTGTAGGATTGATCCCGACGATCGCCGAACAGATGACCATTACCTTACCTTCAGCAGGAATGCTGGTATCGATCTATGCAATAGGCGTTGCGGTAGGCGCGCCAGTGTTGACTGCGCTGACAGGAAAATTACCGCGTAAATATCTACTTGTAGGATTAATGGCGCTGTTCACGATGGGCAACATCGTTGCCTGGCGAGCCCCCGATTACAACACGCTGATCATTGCTCGCTTGCTGACAGGGCTGGCGCATGGCGTTTTCTTCTCTGTTGGTTCAACAATTGCCACCAGCCTGGTCAGTAAAGATAAAGCCGCCAGTGCCATTGCTATCATGTTTGGTGGATTAACCGTTGCCTTAGTGACGGGTGTTCCGATGGGAACCTTTATTGGTCAACATTTTGGCTGGCGCGAAAGTTTCCTCGCTGTATCGTTGCTGGGTGTCATAGCTTTAATCGCGAGCGCTATACTTATTCCGCGTAATATCGCCCAACCTAAAAACACGAGTCTATTACAGCAGGCACAGGTCTTAGTTAATCCTCGCTTGATGCTGATCTACGCCATTACCGCGCTAGGATATGGCGGAGTGTTTACCACCTTTACATTTTTAGCGCCTGTCATGCAGCAGTTAGCGGGGTTCTCACCTTCGGCAGTAGGCATTATTTTGCTCGGCTATGGCGTGTCTGTCGCGATCGGTAATATTTGGGGCGGCAAGCTGGCAGATACACAAGGCCCGGTACGGGCGCTTAGCCTGATTTTTGCTGCGTTGGCGCTATCGTTACTCCTATTTCAGTTCACTGCCTCACTTCATTGGGCAGCTTTAGCAACCGTGTTGGTGATGGGAATATTTGCGTTTGGAAACGTGCCTGGCCTGCAAGTGTATGTAGTACAGAAAGCGGAACGTTATACACCCGGCGCGGTTGATGTTGCGTCAGGGCTGAACATCGCCGCTTTCAATGTCGGTATTGCGTTAGGATCGACAATTGGAGGCTACGTAGTTCAACATTATGGGCTGTCTCAAACGCCGTGGATTGGCGCGCTTATCGTTTTTACTGCTCTGTTATTGATTCGGCTAAGTGGCCGCCTTGATCGGCCTAGCTCCGAGCCAGTGATGGAATAAAACCCGAAACAGCCTGCAATCCGCCGGCTGTTTTGCACATTAGGAATGAGATGAATTCCGACATTCACCGACATTGATTGAAACCCCGTACTAAAATCCCTATAACAGACAAGAGATATACTTTGTTGAGTAATGAGTCAGGCGGGAAAGTGCGGAAAAAAACTTATGCAATGCGATATGTCGCGGGACAGCCAGCGGAACAGATCTTCCCGCCGGGTGCAATGCTTCATCTCGGACAAGCGCTTCCTCCCGGTGCTCCGCTGCCTGCCAATCCTAACTTAAAGGTATTGGTATGGAATATTTTCAAGCAGCAGCGTGCAGACTGGATGACAGTGTTAGAGGGATTCGGTAAAGACGCGCATCTGGTTTTGCTTCAGGAAGCGCAGACTACGCCAGAACTGGTACGTTTTGCTACCAGCAACTATCTCGCAGCAGATCAGGTTCCTGCTTTCGTGCTGCCACAGCATCCCTCAGGAGTCATGACCTTAGCTTCGGCGCATCCTGTCTATTGCTGCCCGTTACGAGAGCGTGAACCGCTCTTACGGCTCGCGAAGTCGGCGCTCATTACTGCTTATCCTTTACCGACCGGTGAAATGCTAATGGTCGTAAACATCCATGCCGTGAATTTTAGCCTTGGCGTTGATGTTTACAGTAAACAGTTGGGACCGATTGGTGAGCAGATCACGCATCACCGTGGGCCGGTTATCATGGCAGGGGATTTTAATGCCTGGAGTCGGCAGCGTATCAATGCGCTGTATCGGTTTGCACAGCAAATGGATCTGGAAGAGGTGATGTTTACTGCCGACCATCGCCGTAAAGCGTTTGGGCGTCCCCTGGATTTTGTTTTCTATCGCGACATGAATGTTAGCGAAGCATCAGTGTTAGTGACTCGCGCCTCGGATCACAATCCATTACTGGTAGAGTTCAACTCGAAACGCTGAACTGATGTAAAGCAGAAAGGTATAAAAGAAAAAGGCTGACAATTGTCAGCCTTTTCGACGTATCAGGTATCTGGTGTTGCGCTATTATTTACAAACAGCGTTAACTTATCGCCTGGCTGAATATCTTTTGAGTTATCCAGCACACTGTTCCAGCGCATCACGTCTTTGATATTGACGCCGTGATGCTTTGCAATACTGCCAAGAGAATCACCCTTACGAACACGATAGGTGATGCTGTTGCCGTTATCAGCCAGCTTGGTGCCGCTAGTGCCCACGTTCAATGTTTGACCGGGCTGGATAGCTGCACTGCGCAGGTTGTTTTGCTGCTTCAGTGTGGCAATGCTGACGCCCAGCTTATTAGCGATACCGGAAAGCGTATCACCCGTGCGCACTCTGTACCCACCGGTTGCGCTGGCTTTCGCTAGCTGCGTTGGCTGTACGGCTGCGATATCACCGGAAGCCAGTGAATTACGCAACTTTGCGACGTTGGACTTAGGCACCATAATATAGTGCGGTCCATTTGGTGCTGTAGCACCCCCTTTATAGCCCGTATTGAAGCTCTTTAATTTACTGAGCGACATACCGGCCATTTCAGCGGCTTGCGTCAACTGCATCTGCTGACCTACTTCAACACGCGCCAGAGCGCGGCTTTCATTAGGTGCTGGCAGTTTAATACCGTAACGCTTGTTGTTTTTGAGCAGTTCACTCAAAGCCAACATTTTAGGGACGTAAACCGTGGTTTCACGTGGAAGCGAAAGATGCCAGAAATCGGTGGGCTTACCGCGCGCCTTGTTCTGTTTCATCGCCTTCAATACACGCCCTTCGCCACTGTTGTAAGCCGCGATGGTTAATAACCAGTCACCGTCAAACATCGTGTTGAGGCGTTGCATCATATCCAGTGCAACTTTGGTTGAAGCGACCACATCGCGTCGACCATCGTAGTATTGGTTCTGTTTCAAACCATAGTTTCGCCCGGTAGCAGCAACGATCTGCCAAATGCCTGCGGCATTGGCGGATGATGTTGCGCGAGGGTCAAAAGCGCTCTCCACTATGGGTAGCAGTACTAGTTCCATCGGCATTTTACGTTTCTGTATTTGCTCGACTATCCAGTACATGTACGGCTCTGCCCGTAATGTTACATCGTGGAGATAGCTCTTATTCTTTAAAAACTTTGTTTTTTGTTCGCGGATCCGGCTGTTTTCCGGAATCCCCATCTTCAACTCGTCACTAATGAAACTCCAGAGATCACTGTCGTCTGCGAGGCCAGTTCCATCTTCCTGCCATCGCGGTGACAATAATTCGTCTCCGTATTTTCCATTTTCACTTTGACCAGCTGAAGACAGACTCTGGGCATGCTGTTCTGGGATGTTGGCGTCATTCCGTGAAGCCTGGCATCCAACCAGCAAGACCGAGGCGAGTAATATCGCTTTAGCCTTCATGTGTGTGTCAATAGTCGCTTAAAAGACGAGCAACTATACTTGACGACTTTTCACAACACAACCCGAAATGTCAGAAACTATCTTTCTTCTCGCGTAGAACGGCAAATGTATGCCATATCGGCTTTCCTGAAGGTTCAACGTTCAAAGCACGTTGTAAATCAGGGTCTTGCGTACGCAAAAATAAATTTATTGACCGTTCGTGCGCCAGTTTTGTGGGCAAACTAATGCCGTTTTTGGCACGTAAGTCCTTAATTTTCTGGAATTCAGCCATAATTTGCGGGTCATGAGGCAGAATAGCCGCAGAAAAGGTTAAATTGGATAACGTATACTCATGAGCACAACAGACTAAAGTTTCCTCAGGTAACGCATTAAGTTTTTGAAATGATTGATGCATTTGCTCTGCAGTTCCTTCAAAAAGCCTGCCGCAGCCGCCAGAAAACATTGTGTCGCCACAGAAAAGGTAAGGGGCGCTGTAATATGAGATATGTCCTAAAGTGTGCCCGGGGGTAGCGATCACGTCAAAGGTCATGCCTAACACACTCACCTGATCCCCTTCACTTACCAGGGTTTTTGCACCTTTATCTGCGGTTTCTTGTGGTCCGAAAATCTCAATGTCAGGGAAGTGTTCAAGCAGGGTTTTCACACCACCTACGTGATCGTTATGATGATGCGTGAGTAAAATTGCGACAGGTTGCCAGCCATTGGCTTTGACTTTTTCCACCACTGGCTGCGCTTCGCCTGGATCGACAATCAGGCATTTTCCTTCATTATCTGTCAGCGTCCAGATGTAGTTATCTTGCAACGCCGGAATACTGGTAAGATTCATAATCACCTCTCGCAGGTCGTAGGAAAAGGAAGATGGTAAAGCATGAAGCCCGCTAAAACACGCCAAATTCTGACCGCGCCGCACTCCTGGCAAGACATGCCATGGGGAGAATATTTTCGCGACGCGCTGACGCAGCAACTTCAACCCTATCTCGGAAAGCTTTATGGCTTTCATATGCTTAAGCTTGGCAACCTGAGTGCAGAAATCAATACCGAAAACTGCGCTATCTCGCATCAGGTTAATGTGGGCAGTGAAGGTGACCTGTTACAGGTACGGGCAGATCCTTCGCAATTACCGTTTGAATCTAAATCCGTTGATGCCTGTTTGCTGGCGCATACGCTGGCGTGGAATCAAGATCCTCATCGTGTATTGCGCGAAGTTGATCGGGTATTAATCGATGATGGTTGGATGATTATCAGCGGCTTCAATCCGTTTAGCTTACTCGGCATCAGTAAGTTTGTGCCGATGGTTCACCGAAAAGCGCCGTGGAGTGGCCGGATGTTCAGTCAGATGCGTTTACTCGACTGGCTAGGCTTGCTGAATTATGAAGTCGTTTTCCGCACGCGCTTTCAGGTTTTGCCGTGGCATCGGCAGGGCGGCAAGCTGATCAGCGCCCATTTACCGGCGCTGGGTTGTCTGAATATTGTGGTGGCGCGTAAGCGGACTTTCCCGCTAACGCCAACCAAAGCCAAAAAGAGCCTGAGCAAATCGCAGGTGCGTCAAACGGTTAACGCCACGCGTCAGTTTCGTCAGGCAAAAGATCAAGACTCAGGCTGATAACCGATATCCTCAAAAGCGGGGTTGCCTGCAGCGCTGCGAGCCAGTTCATCGCAGCGCTCATTCTCAGGATGCCCGGCGTGACCTTTAACCCATTCCCACTCAATTTTGTGGGTACTGAGTGCGGTATCGAGACGTTTCCAAAGATCGACGTTCTTGACGGGTTTCTTATCTGCCGTTTTCCAGCCACGCTTTTTCCAGTTATGAATCCAACTGGTAATGCCCTGACGTACATACTGGCTGTCGGTGCTTAGCACCACATTGCAAGGCTGAGTCAGTGCTTCCAACGAAACAATCGCAGCCATCAACTCCATGCGATTATTGGTGGTCAGGCGATAGCCCGCGCTGAACGTTTTCTCATGTTGACCATAGCGTAAAATGGCACCGTAACCGCCTGGGCCGGGATTACCAAGGCAAGATCCATCGGTGAATATTTCTACCTGTTTGCGCATCTCTGGTAGACTTCCTTCTGACAAAACGCCAAGTCTGACATAAAACAGGTCCTATGAGCACTGCAAATAACCGCCAGATCGTACTCGATACAGAAACCACCGGCATGAACATGATCGGGGTTCATTATGAGGGTCACCGCATCATCGAAATCGGTGCGGTGGAAGTGATCAACCGTCGCCTGACCGGCAATAACTTTCATCTCTATTTGAAGCCCGATCGGCTGGTGGACCCCGAAGCCTTTGGCGTGCATGGTATTGCAGATGAATTTCTGGCGGACAAGCCCAGCTTCAGCGAAATCGCTGACGAGTTTCTGGATTACATTCGTGGCGCTGAATTAGTCATTCATAACGCCTCGTTTGATATCGGCTTCATGGATTACGAGTTCAGCAAGCTGCAGCGGGGAATCGAGAAAACGGAAACGTTTTGCAAGATCACCGACAGTCTCGCGATGGCGCGCAGAATGTTTCCTGGCAAGCGCAACAGTTTGGATGCGTTGTGTTCGCGCTATGAAATAGATAACAGCAAACGAACGCTGCACGGCGCATTGCTTGATGCCGAGATCCTTGCTGAAGTCTTCCTCACCATGACCGGCGGCCAAACCTCACTGACATTTTCCATGGAAGGGGACAAGTCGCAGCAAAACCAGGAAGGCGGCATCCAGCGCATTGTGCGTCCAGCGTCGGCACTGCGTGTGGTTTCTGCCAACGAAGAAGAAGTGATGGCGCACGAATCACGTCTCGATTTAGTGATGAAGAAGGGCGGCAGCTGTCTGTGGCGCGGGTGAACCGGGTGATTTTGTTGAGGAAAACAGCGTCCAGATGAAAAAAACAGCAAACGATAAGCTATGAAAGAAAAAGCGTTGACGGCGGATTTAGCTGCTATTACTATGCGCCTCGTTCTCGACGGGGAACAAAGCGCGGAGCGGTAGTTCAGTTGGTTAGAATACCTGCCTGTCACGCAGGGGGTCGCGGGTTCGAGCCCCGTCCGTTCCGCCAATCTATTTAAAGAAGCCGATTCAGAAATGAATCGGCTTTTTGCTTTTTAGCTTTTGGATAGGCGGTGGCGAATCGGCATTTTGCTCACTTCCCTAAAAGCAGTCAGGAGAGCGAGCACAAATAAAGCGCATTCACTCCCCACCTCAAATCACTCTTTCTGCACCGCGACGCTACCACGGTAATCAGCCATTTTCTCATCTACTTCACGATCGGCACGCGCCAGATAACGGTAGCAACCGCCGCCCAAAGCCACACCAATAAACCAGCTGAAATTCGCGACGGCGTGCAGAGAAGGAATAAAGCTGATCACCAGACAAATCCCTACTGAAGGCAGCAGCGCTGCAATCGCTTTCGGGTTAAATCCTCCGCGGTACCAATAGCGACCTTGCGGCGTATCGTTAAACAGCTCATCAACATAGATACGGCTGCGTTTAATCACATAAAAATCGACTAACAGAATGCCGAACAGCGGCCCAATAAACGAACCCAGCACATCCAGTGTGTAGTGAATCAGTTCAGGTGATTGAAACAGGTTCCATGGCGTTAACAAAACAGAGCCTACTGCCGCGATCATACCGCCGGTACGGAAGCTGATTTTTTGCGGTGAGCAGTTGGAAAAGTCGAAAGCCGGAGAGACAAAGTTCGCCACGATATTGATGCCAATTGTCGCGGTGATCATGGTTAGCAAGCCAATAGCGACCGCGAGATCGTTACCCACCATGCTCACGGTTTCAATCGGATCGGTAATCATTCTGCCAAACAGCGACTGCGTTCCAGAAACAATCACCACCGTGACAATAGAAAACAGCAGGAAGTTAAACGGTAAGCCCCAGCGGTTGCCACGACGAATTTCGCCCATGCTTTTTCCATAGCGTGAGAAATCGCCAAAGTTAAGCAAAGGGCCGGAGAAATAGGAGACCACCAGCGCAGTGGCGGTGAGCATCTGCCAGCTCTGTTCACCGGTTGTCAGCTGCTTGCTGGCAAGCGTCAGTGAAATCCCATCGAAACCTGTTTTGTATACAATCCAACCCGCTAACGCCACCATCACCACGTATACCGCCGGGCCCGCCACGTCAATAAAGCGTTTAATGGCGCTCATGCCATGCCAAAACACCATCGCCTGTAATAACCACATCACGCCAAAGCAGCACCAGCCCAGCAGGGATAAGCCGAGCCAGCTTGATTGCGTCATCGGCGAAAGCACAGGGAAGAATTTCAGCAGCACCAGCATTAAGGCATTAGCGGCGAGATAAGTCTGAATGCCGTACCAGGCAAAGGCGATCAAACCGCGAATCACCGCAGGAATATTGGCACCAAACACGCCAAACGCCTGACGGCAAATCACTGCATAGGGAACGCCTGCCATTTGACTCGGTTTTGCCACCAGGTTTGCGCAGATCTGCACAATGCAAATCCCGACCAGCAGACAGAGTAAAACCTGCCAGCTGGCTAAGCCCAGCGTAAAGAAACTCGCCGCCACAACATAGCCGCCCATGCTGTGCACATCTGACATCCAGAAAGAGAAAATGTTGTACCACGACCAGTTTTGATCGCGCGTCGGTGCCAGGTCTTCATTACACAGCCTTGGGCTGTAATGTGCATTGGCTTCAGAGGCCTTGCTGGCCACCGTTGTATGATTTGGCATGAAACCTGCTCCTCTGTTGATACGATGAAAATTAATTACAGCGTGAAACGGTATTGCAGGATCCAGGCCAAATTTGTTTTCTTGTATACAAAATTTCTTTTTCACGTATACGATAGTTTGCACACAGAGACTTACCGGAGCGGGTAATGAAGAGTGAAACAGGCCAGAGAACGGCCGCCGATCTGCATGATAAAGATGAACCTATCTACCAGGCGTTGATGAACGCCATCGTTGAACATCAACTACCGCCAGGCAGTAAATTGCCAGAAGAAGCGCTTTCAGAGGTTTTTGGCGTTAGCCGCACGGGCATTCGCAAGGTGTTACAACGCCTCGCCGCGGTGCAAATGATCACCCTGACGCCCAAACGCGGTGCACATGTCGCAACCCCAGGCGTTGACGAGGCGCGCGATATCTTTCGTACTCGCAGTTTAATGGAGTGCGCCAACTTGCCCGCGGTACTGGATCATCTGCAACCGCCGCATCTGGTGGCGCTCAGCGGTTTAATCGAACAAGAAAAACAGGCACACGAGGATCGCGACGGTTCTGCGGCGATCCGCCTGTCTGCCGCCTTTCATATTCAACTGCAGGCGATCTCCGGGAATCAGGTATTAACCGAGATGGTGACGCGCCTGACGCAGCGATCTTCTCTGGTGATTGCCGCTTATGGCTCGCCGTGGCAGCGAGGTTGTCGCTGCGACGATCACGATCGTTTACTGCAATTACTGCGCGATCGTAAATTGCAGCCGCTGAGCAAGGCACTACAGCATCACTTCGATCACATTGTTTCCAGCCTTCACTTTGAGCGGAGCGGCGAAACGCTGCCCGATTTTTCACGTTTATTTTCCCGTCATAAAGGAGCGTCATCATGAGCCTGATTCAGGTGATCAATCCCAACACCAGCCTGGCGATGACCGAAACCATGGGTTTGGCGGCGCGCGCTGTTGCCGCGCCCGGCACCGAAATTCTGGCGGTTTCACCCGTCCACGGCGTGCCGTCGATTGAAGGGCATTTTGATGAAGCGATTGCCGCGATTGGGGTGCTGGAGCAAATCAAACTGGGTAAAGCACAAGGCGTAAGCGGCCATGTCATCGCCTGTTTTGGCGATCCCGGTTTACTGGCGGCGCGTGAATTGGCCAGCGGTCCGGTGATTGGGATTGCCGAGGCGGCAATGCACACCGCCACGCTGGTGGCGACGCGCTTTTCTATCGTTACGACGCTGCCACGCACGCTGGTGATTGCCCGGCATCTGTTGCAGCAATATGGCTTTACGCATCACTGCGCTGCGCTCCATGCCATCGATTTGCCGGTGCTGGCGCTGGAAGATGGCAGTGGCCTGGCGCAGGAAAAGGTGCGTGAACGCTGTATACAGGCGAAACGTGAAGATGGTAGCGGCGCGATCGTTTTAGGGTGCGGCGGCATGGCGACCTTAGCCGCCTCGTTGACCCAGGAATTAGGCATGCCGGTGATTGATGGTGTGAGCGCAGCGGTGAAAATGGTCGAGTCGCTGTTGGCGCTGGGCTTTGGCACCAGCAAGCACGGTGATTTGGCTTATCCTTTGCAGAAACCTCTCTCAGGTGCCTTTCAGCACCTAAACTAACGAGATGTTGCACTTTTACAACGGGAAGCAAGCAATGACTGAAGGTGTAGAGAAGAAAGAATACAGCTTTAATAAAAACTACCCACGCGACATGGTGGGCTACGGCGCAAATCCGCCCCATGCAGCCTGGCCAAAAGGCGCGCGCGTCGCAGTGCAGTTTGTCCTGAATTATGAAGAGGGCGCAGAGAACAGCGTATTGCATGGCGATGCGGGCTCTGAACAGTTTCTTTCAGACATCATCGGTGCCGCCAGTTATCCAGATCGTCACATGTCGATGGAATCGCTTTATGAATATGGATCGCGTGCCGGGTTCTGGCGCATCCACAACGAATTTCAAAAGCGTGGTTTGCCGCTGACGGTTTTTGGCGTGGCGATGGCGTTGGCGCGTCACCCTGAAATTGTCGAGGCGATCAAAAAAGCCGATTACGATGTCGTCAGTCACGGCTGGCGCTGGCTTCACTATCAAGGCATGGATGCAAAAACAGAACGTCAGCACATGCAGCAAGCGGTAGATGTGCTGAGCGAGCTGTTCGGTAAAGCGCCTACCGGTTGGTACACCGGACGCGACAGCCCGAATACGCGCCGCCTGGTGGTTGAGCAGGGCGGATTCACTTACGACAGTGATTATTACGGCGATGATTTACCGTTCTGGACGCAGGTAACCTGTCAGGATGGCACGGTGAAGCCGCATCTGATAATTCCCTATACGCTGGAATGCAACGATATGCGCTTTGCCTCACCGCAAGGTTTCAACACTGCCGAACAATTCTTCACCTACCTGCGTGACACCTTTGATGTGCTGTATGAAGAGGGGGAAACTGCGCCGAAGATGATGTCGATTGGTATGCATTGCCGTTTGTTGGGGCGTCCAGGCAAATTCCGCGCGTTGCAAAATTTCCTCGACCATATTCAGCAGCACAAAAAAGTCTGGATTTGTACCCGCCAGCAAATCGCCGATCATTGGGTGAAAAAACACCCGGCACCTTCCGCATAATCGCAATGAGTTCCAGCGCCAAACTGGAACTCATTTCTCCTCCTGAAATTTCAGATCCGCTCCGTTTGTGCCGCCTGACGTCAGTAGCCACTTTAGGATGACGAAGAGATGTCTGAAATTAACTGGGATCTGATCGATCAGGTCGTCTACATCAATTTAGCCGAGCGCAACGATCGTCGAGTGAGTACGCGCCGTGAACTCAAAAAATTGGGTGTACCGCAGGAAAAAATTACCCGCTTTGAGGCGATAGCTTATCAGCCTGGCTACATCGGCTGCGCCCAATCGCATTTACAGGTGCTGCAACTTGCGCAGCAGCAACAGTGGAAAAATGTGCTGATTCTGGAAGATGACATGGCATTTCATCACGACAGCGCCAGTGCTCATCGGCTGAATAAATTCTTTGCCGCGTTAACACAAATTAACTGGCACGTCGCCTTTCTGACGGCAAACTATGTGCAGGTCACGCCGTTTAAAAGCGCGGATTACCTCATTAAAGCCCATCGCGCTTTTTGCGCCTGCGCCTATATCGTTAACGCCAGCTACTTACCTGTTTTGATTGAAAATATCAGTGAAAGTATCGAGCAACTGCTGTTGGGCGGTGCTCAGCATCATTACGCGCTGGATGTACACTGGATGCCATTAATGCAGCGTGATATCTGGCTTGGCCTGTTTCCCAATCTTGGCTATCAACGTCCCGGCAGAAGCGATATTGAAAAAGGTGCCATGGATTACCGGCACCTGTTTTATAAACCGCTGAGTAAGTTGGTTTAAACGTGACGATGTAAAGCCGGCATGTTGCCTGCTTCAATCACATCAACTCATTAAACTGACCTGAGCCGCCACGATGCGCCAGCCGCACGGCAACTTCACCCAGGTTTGCTGCTGGCGACCGATCTTCTCGCTACCTTCGCGGGTAAACTCGGTGCTGCACACCGCATAATCTTCGCCAAACGTGGTGATCACCGTATTATGCAGCGTACGATTCAAACCGGCAGAAGGGCGCGCAGCCCGGAAGGCACGAATCTCATCAATCCCATACAAATTCTCACCGGCACCCAGCCGCACGGTGCGTGCATCATGCCAAAACAGTTCGTCCAGTACGTCAATATCGTTACCGATCAGTGCTTGTTCATAGCGGTAAAAAGCCTCTGTCACTTCGGCAACAATCATGGGGCGATCAATATATTCAGATTTCATCAGGCACCTGTGATACTCATTTGTGGCAGGGTTAATCCTTGCTGCTCGAGCGCATAGGCAGCGCGCAGCGCAGCCTCTTCTTTAAACGGCGCGGCGATAAGCTGGAGTCCAATCGGCAAACCGCTTTTCGTTGCCAGCGGTACGGTACAGACCGGCAAGCCCAAAAACGAAATCGGCTGCGTTAGCATTCCCATACTGGCTTTAGCTGGCAGATCCTGACCATTAATGTGAATACTTTCCTGACCAATGGCTATCGCGCTGCACGGCGTGGCGGGCGCAATCAATACATCGAAATGGTCAAACAGCGTCAGCACCTGTTGCTGGAAATAGCGGCGGAAACGCTGCGCCTGGACATACCACGCGCCAGGCATCATCGCGCCAGCCAGCAAACGCTCACGCGAGTTGGGTTCAAACTGTTCCGGCATCTGGCGCAGCGCAGGCAAATAGTGATTACCGCCTTCCGATGCGGTCATGATGAACGCTGCTGAACGCGCCAGTTCGGCTTCTGGCATCTCCACTTCCTGGTTGGCCTGCAAGGCATGAGCCGCCACAGCCAGAGCAGTGCGTGCATCTTCATCACACCAGGTTGAGAAAAAGCCACCCAATACGCCGCAGCGCAAGCCGTTGTCGCCTTGGGCTAACGCTGGAAAAGTGGGCGCAACCGGGCGATCTGCCTGAAAGGCATCATGGCTGTCGTGGCCTTGCAGCAGGTCATAAACGAGCGCCAAATCGTCCACGCGTCGGGCAAATGGACCAATATGATCAAGGCTGGCAACAAACGGATGAGTGCCGCTGCGCGATAAGCGCCCAAACGTCGGTTTCAGGCCGAAGATACCGCACAATGAAGCGGGAACGCGAATCGATCCGTTGGTGTCCGTACCAAGCGAGAAGTGCACTAAACCTGCCGCGACCGCCGCCGCAGATCCGCCGGACGATCCGCCGGCTACGCGAGAAAGATCGCGCGGATTATGCGTCGCGCCGTAATGGCTGTTTTCAGTGGTAAAACCATAAGCGTAGGCATCCATATTCAGCATGCCGGAAAGCAGCGCGCCCGATTCACGCAGTCGGTTAACCGCCCAGGCATCTTCGCGTGCGGCAGGCCGTTCACTGAACAAGCGGGCACCCGCTAAGGTGCTATGGCCTGCAACGTCAAACAGGTTTTTTACCGCGTAAGGAATACCCGCCAGTGGCGCCAGGACTTCACCGCGCAGGCGCTGATTATCCACCTGCTCAGCTTCTTTTAACATGCGTTGCCCGGTGACTTCAGTCCAGGCGTTGAGTGCTGGATTATGTTGATCAATCGCCTGCAGCGTGTCGGTGGCAACGTCATGCGCGCTGATATTGCCGTTTTGAATCGCCTGATGCAGCGAATGAATCGAGAGTTCACTCAGTTTCATGCTTTGTACACTCCTGCCACTTCCAGACGATCGTCGAGTGGAAACGCCATCAGCGGTGCCGCCATGCCAGCAATACGTGTCATCTGCGTCAGCAGCTCAGCGCGACGCGCCTCATCCAGCTCGACATTCAGTATCTGTTCCATTTGCGCGATATAGATCGCCCAGTCGATGTTCTGATTCATCATTCTCTCCGGTTAAAAACCTGCGGCGCTGCCGTTGCTGCGTGGATCGCTCGCGCCTTCAAACATGCCGTTGTTGTGTCGCACAATCGCACCAGCATGGCCGACCGCTTCACTGAAATCTGGCAGCAGCTCAACGTCGTGGCCCAACTGACGTAAACGTTCCAGCGTTTCGATGGAGAAGCGGCCTTCCAGCTTGAGCGAGTCAGAAGATTGCCCCCATGTGCGGCCCAGCAACCAGCGCGGTGCGCTCACCGCTTGCTGTAGCGGCATGCCCTGAATCACGTGACGCGTAAAAATTGCGGCCTGCGTTTGGGGTTGCCCATCGCCGCCCATTGAGCCGTAAACCATCACGCGGCCATCTTTCAGTCGCGCTGCCGCCGGGTTAAGGGTGTGGAAGGGTTGTTTGCCCGGTGCCAGCGCCAGCAAATGTTCAGGATCGAGGCTGAAAGCCGCGCCGCGGTTTTGCCAGGTGATTCCGGTGCCGGGCAGCACCACGCCGCTACCAAATTCGTGATAGATGCTTTGAATAAAGGAGACCGCAAGACCGCTGCTGTCCATGACGCCCATCCACACCGTATCGCCGGGACCGCGACCGGTTCCCCACGGCGCAGCACGATCATCCTCTATTTGGCTGGCAAGCGTGGCGAGGTGATCGCTGTCGAGCAACGCTTGCAGATCTTCGGTGATGTGACGCGGATCGGTAATATGCTTGTCGCGCAGCGCAAAGGCTTTTTTAGTGGCCTCAACGATGCGGTGCACGGTTTGCGCTTCATCCGCTTTCGCCATCTGCAGCCGATCGGTAATGCCAAGAATTGCCAGCGAAACCATGCCTTGAGTCGGTGGTGTCATATTCCAGATATCACCTTCGCTGTGGGCGATATGCAGCGGCGTGCAGCGCCGGGCCCGCTGTTGTTGCAAATCTTCAAGGGTAATCGGCATGCCGAGCGCGGACAGTTCACGCGCCAGATGATGCGACAAATTGCCGCGATAAAAGCTGTCGAGCCCTTCCTCAGCTAACTGGCTCAGCGTTTGCGCCAGTGCTGGCTGAGTAAAACGGCTGCCCGCTTGCGGAACATCGCCATCCGGCAAAAACGTCGCGGCAAAACCGGGCTGATGCTGCAATTCAGCGCGCTTAGCTTCGGTTGCCGCAGCCTGAGAAGCCGTCACTGGAATGCCGTCGGCAGCATACCGAAGGGCATCACGCAGTAGCCGTGCCAACGGAAGCGGCGTGCCGCCCAGTTCGCCGGAAAGCGTTAACGCTTCCTGCCAGCCGCTGACGGTGCCCGCTACGGTCAGCGCTGCTTTAGGGCCGCGATGGGGAATATGCGGTTCATTGTGATAGAAATCGAAGTGGGCGAGGGAACCGGCTGAGCCGCTGGCATCAATGGCAATCGGGTCGCCTTGTGGCGGCATCACTAACCAAAAACCATCACCGCCTAAGCCATTCATGTGCGGATAAACCACCGCAATGGTAGAGGCTGCCGCCACCATCGCTTCAATGGCGTTGCCGCCTTCGCGCAGTACCGCCAGCGCGCTTTCACTGGCCAGATGATGCGGTGTAACCGCCATGCCCAGCGGGGCCATATTGCTCTGAATCATTCGTTTCTCGTTTTGCTTTCGGGTAACAGTAGAGAAACTAAAGCAAGAGCTGTTCCAGTTTTCACTAAGGTGACAAAGGGATGAAGCGAACCTGGCGCAAAATATGCTAGCTTGATCTGAAACGAAAGTTACAGGATGAATAATGAAACAGCTTGATGAACGGCTCAGAAGCCACTATCCCCAGCTTTCGCCGCAGGAACAGCGCATTGCTGACTTTGTCTTTGATCACTTTGATGATCTCATCAGCTACAACAGCGCTGAGCTGGCGCGGCTGAGTGGCGTGTCGAAAGCCACCGTCAGCCGCCTGTTTAAACGTTTGGGCTATGAAAAATACAAAGATATGCGCGATGAATTGCGTACCCTGCGCCAAAGTGGCATGCCGCTTACCGACAACCGCGATGCGGTGCAGGGCAACACCCTGTTGTCGCGCCACTACAAGCAGGAAATGGCGAATCTGACACAGTGGGTTAACAACATTGATGCACAGCAGTTCAGTGAAGTCATTCAGCAGTTAGCACAGGCAAAACGCATTTTTATCATTGGGATGCGCAACGCTTATCCGGTTGCTTTGCACCTGCGTCAACAGCTAATGCAGGCGCGTCCGCAGGTGCATATTCTGCCGCAACCAGGCCAAACGCTGGCGGAAGAGTTGGTGGATATCACCCCGGATGACATGGTGGTGGTGATGGCGTTTCGTCGTCGCACGCGCATTATTCGTCCGCTGATGCAGCAGTTGCAAAGCGCTGGCGTGCCGCAACTGGCATTGTGTGAACCCCAGGCGCAGACGGTGATTTCACTGGCACGCTGGCAACTCTGCGCGCCCCTCGACAGCGTTTCTGCCTTTGACAGCTATGCTTCAGCGATGAGCCTGATTAATTTGCTGGCGAATGCGTTATTACACGAAATGTTATCTCATGGGCGTCAACGTATTCACCATATTGCCGATCTTTATCAGCAATTTGACGAGTTGGAGCACCGCTAACAGGCACCATTTTGGTGCTTTGCCTCTTTTTGGTTCATCTCCTCTTGACGGTTTAAGCGCGATTGTTACGCCGTCAATCTCCTAATGCCTCGAATAAATAACGCGTTTCTCCAGATAATGCTGGTTGGCACATTAGTTGCAAATTGCTTTATCAAGAATCTTTTGTTTCACGTAAATCTTTCACGTTAATTCACTGGGGTGCATAATGAAAAAAGTTTTGATGGCAGTGGCGACAGCGGCATTACTGATGGCACAAGCAGGCAGTGCGCTGGCTGATCAACTGCAGGATATTCAAAAGCGCGGCGTCCTTCGCGTTGCGGTACCTCAGGACTTCCCGCCGTTTGGATCGGTTGGCACTGACTTGCAGCCGCAAGGTTATGACATCGACATGGCGAAGTATCTGGCTAAACAGATGAAACTTAAGTTGCAGTTGGTGCCCGTCACCAGCGCTAACCGCGTGCCTTATCTTCAGACCGATAAAGTCGATCTGGTGATCTCCAGCATGGGTAAAAACGCTGAGCGTGAAAAGGTCATCGACTTTACGCGTGCCTATGCGCCGTTCTTCCTGGGCGTGTTTGGGCCAAAAGGTGAAGAGGTGAAAGACGCGGCGGCGCTGAGCGGTAAGTCTGTTGGCGTAACGCGCGGAGCAGTTGAAGATATGGTGTTGAGCGATGTCGCGCCAAAAGATGCGCAGGTAAAACGTTATGAAGATAACAACACCACGCTGTCAGCTTATCTTTCGGGTCAGGTTCAATACGTCGCGACCGGTAACTTAGTGGTGGCTGCGATCACTCGTCAGAACCCGGCGAAAGCGCCCGTTGCCCAGTTCATGTTGAAAGATTCACCGTGCTTTATCGGTCTGAAGAAAAATGAGCCGGCGCTGAAAGATAAGATGAATGCGCTGATTGAGCAGGGCATCAAAGATGGCACGTTGAACAAACTGTCGCAAGAGTGGTTGAAAGCACCGCTGCCTGCCAACCTCGGCGCATAAGGACGAAACAATGATCGGGCAACTTAACTTTCCCGCATTGTGGCCGTATTGGCCGGAATTGCTCTCCGGCCTCTGGATCACCATTCAGCTGACGGTGCTCGCCACTGTCGGCGGTGTCGGCCTCGGTATCTTTGGCGCGGCGTTACGCAGCGGCAAACCGAGCGCGTTGAGTCGCATCTGGGGCGTGTACGTCGAACTGATCCGCAATACGCCGTTCGTGGTGCAACTCTTTTTTATCGTATTCGGTTTACCCAATCTCGGGCTGAAACTCACTGCGGGTGAAGCTGCGCTGCTGGCGATGCTAATTAACCTTGGTGCGTACAGCACCGAAATTATTCGCGCCGGCATTCAGGTAACACCTAAAGGGCAATGGGAAGCGGGACGCGTATTGGGATTAACCCGCAGCCAGACATTTCTGCGCGTGGTGCTGCCGCCGTCGCTGCAGCGTATTTACCCCGCGCTGGTCAGCCAATGCATCATCGTGATGCTGGGATCGTCAGTGGTGTCACAGGTTTCCTATGAAGAGCTGACGTTTGCCGCCAACCTGATTCAGTCGCGCACCTTTTTGAGCTTTGAAGTCTATCTGGTGACCACGCTGATCTATCTGGCGTTGTCCATTGCCATGCGTCAGCTGCTGCTGGGCATTGGCCGCAAATGGTTTGGAGTGCAGGCATGATGACGAGCTTTACCGATTGGGACATCGTGCGCAACTTACTGCTGGCGGCGCGCTGGACCATTTTATTATCGCTGGTGGCGTTTTTTGGCGGCACGGTCGTCACGCTTCCGCTGCTGTTTATGCGCTTGCTAAAACGCAAATGGCTGTCGCGTGCGGTTCGCGCTTACACCGAACTGTTTCAGGGCACGCCGCTGCTGATGCAGCTGTTTCTGGCTTTTTTCGGCGTCGGGATGTTCGGGATTGATGTTGCACCCTGGACCGCGGCGTCGGTTGCTTTAACGCTCTATACCAGCGCCTTCCTGGTCGATATCTGGTACGGCAGCATTAATGCGCTGCCCAAAGGCCAATGGGAAGCGTCGCGCTGCCTGGGACTCAATTTCGGTCAAACACTGATGCGAGTCATTACACCGCAGGCGATTCGTATCGCCATCGCGCCCACCGTGGGCTTTGCCGTGCAGGTCATCAAAGGCACCGCGCTGGCTTCCATCATCGGTTTCATTGAGCTGACTAAAGCGGGCACGATTTTAAATAACGTGACCTATCAGCCATTTAAAGTATTCGGGTTGGTGGCACTGGGCTACTTCCTGATGTGTTATCCGCTGTCTCGCTACAGCCAGTATCTGGAGAAAAAATTCAATGCCGCTCATCACCATTAATCAGGTGCAGAAATATTACGGCACCAACCATGTGCTGAAAGGCGTCGATCTGGATGTCGATATGGGTGAAGTCATCTCCATTATTGGTCGCAGCGGATCGGGGAAAAGTACGCTGTTACGCTGCATGAATGGTCTTGAAGGTTATCAGGAAGGCAGTATTAAGCTGGGCGGAATGACCATCACCGATCGTGAGTCACAGGCGCGTGAAATCAGCCGTTCGGTTGGGATGGTGTTTCAGAACTTCAATCTGTTTCCGCACATGACGGCGCTGGAAAACGTCATGCTGGCGCCGCGCCGCGTGCTGAAAAAGGGTGAAGCCGAGTGCCGTGAACTGGCGGCGCAGATGCTGGATAAAGTCGGCCTCGGCGAACGACTGAACTACTATCCTTCCAGCCTTTCCGGCGGCCAGCAGCAGCGCGTGGCGATTGCCCGTGCGCTGGCGATGACGCCCAAAGTTTTACTCTGTGACGAGATCACCTCGGCGCTCGATCCTGAATTGGTTGGCGAAGTGCTGAAGGTATTAGAAAAGCTGGCGGCAGAAGGCATGACGCTGATTCTCGTTACGCATGAAATGAACTTCGCCCGCGACGTGGGCGATCGTGTGGTCTTTATGCATCAGGGGCGCGTCTGGGAGCAGGGCGACAGTAAAACGCTGTTCGCGAATCCGCAAACACCAGAGCTGAAGCAGTTTATCTCCTCAGTCCGCCTCTAAGTGTCTAACAAGGAATTCACCATGGATATCACCCAATTCTCACAACTTAATCCCCCTCAACGCCTGCTGATGGGACCAGGGCCGATCAACGCCGATCCACGCGTACTGCGTGCGATGTCGAGCCAGTTGCTGGGTCAGTACGATCCCGCCATGACGCATTACATGAATGAAGTGATGGCGCTCTATCGTGGCGTGTTTCGTACTGAAAACCGCTGGACGATGCTGGTTGATGGCACTTCACGCGCCGGTATCGAAGCGATTCTGCTGTCGGCAATTCGTCCAGGCGACAAAGTGTTGGTGCCGGTATTTGGACGTTTTGGTCATTTGCTGTGTGAGATTGCTCGCCGCTGTCGCGCTGAAGTGCACACCATTGAGGTGCCGTGGGGCGAAGTCTTTACACCCGATCAGGTGGAAGATGCCATTAAACGCGTGAAGCCGCGCCTGCTGTTGACGGTACAGGGCGACACGTCCACCACCATGCTGCAACCGCTGGCGGAGTTGGGAGCTATCTGTAAAAAGTACGGCGTGCTGTTCTATACCGATGCCACCGCTTCGCTGGCCGGCAACGCGCTGGAAACCGATGCGTGGGGGTTGGACGCGGTTTCTGCTGGCATGCAAAAGTGCCTTGGCGGCCCGTCTGGCACCTCGCCGATTACGCTGAGCGCCGAAATGGAAGCCGTGATCCGCAAACGCAAATGTGTGGAAGAGGGGATTCGCACTGACGCGCATCAGGATGGCGACGACGAGATGATCTACTCCAACTATTTCGATCTCGGCATGGTGATGGATTACTGGGGACCCGAGCGCCTGAATCACCACACTGAAGCGACCACCGCGCTGTTTGGCGCCCGGGAATGCGCGCGTTTGATCCTGCAGGAAGGACTGGATAACGGCATTGCGCGCCACCAACTGCATGGCGAAGCGATGTTGAAAGGGATTCAGGGCATGGGACTGGAAACCTTCGGCGACCTGAAACACAAAATGAATAACGTATTGGGCGTGGTGATTCCGCAGGGCGTTAATGGCGATCAGGTACGCAAACTGATGCTGGACGATTTCGCTATCGAAATCGGTACCTCGTTTGGCCCGCTGCACGGCAAAGTCTGGCGTATCGGCACTATGGGTTACAACGCACGAAAAGATTGCGTGATGCAAACGCTGTCTGCGCTGGAAAGCGTGTTAACGCATCTGGGTTATCGCACCCCGCAAGGTGCGGCTTCACAAGCGGCGTGGGATCACTACGGGAGCCATGCATGAAAATGAACGCCAGCGAAGCGCAAACCGCCGCGCTGCGCGTAATGACGCGCTGTGAC
Source organism: Pantoea sp. MQR6 (assembly GCF_022761075.1). Taxonomy (NCBI): domain Bacteria; kingdom Pseudomonadati; phylum Pseudomonadota; class Gammaproteobacteria; order Enterobacterales; family Erwiniaceae; genus Pantoea; species Pantoea sp. MQR6. Next base: position 4,275 of record NZ_JAKYXB010000010.1, on the reverse strand, counting down.
GCGCTGGCAGAGATCAGCGAGTCGGCCGACGGATTAACCCGTGTTTATCTGTCACCAGAGCATTTGCGCGCCAACGCCTGCGTGGGTGAATGGATGAAAGCCGCCGGTATGCAGGTTTGGCAAGATGCCGTCGGCAATATCTGTGGACGTTACGAAGCCGCTGAAGCGGGTGCACCTGCGCTGTTGTTGGGTTCGCATCTTGATACGGTACGCAACGCGGGTCGCTACGACGGTATGCTTGGCGTCTTAACCGCCATTGAAACCGTGCAATGGCTGCATGAACATCAGCAACGTCTGCCGCTGGCGATTGAGATTATAGGTTTTGGCGACGAGGAGGGTACGCGTTTCGGCATTACGCTGTTAGGCAGCCGCGGCATTACCGGCACCTGGCCGGAAAGCTGGGTAACCCATCCCGATGGCAACGGCATTACCGTGGCACAGGCGATGAGCGACGTCGGACTCGACAGCACCCAAATCCATCGCGCAGCGCGAGATGTTAACGAGATCGTGGCCTATCTGGAATTGCATATCGAACAGGGGCCTTGTCTGGAGCAAGAGAACCTGGCGCTCGGCGTGGTCACCGCCATTAATGGTGCACGTCGCCTGAATTGCCGCTTCACCGGCGAAGCGGGTCACGCGGGCACGGTGCCGATGACGCATCGCAAAGATGCGCTGGCCGCTGCTGCCGAATGGATGGTGTTTATCGAACACACCACGCGCGAACAGGATCCGCAACTGGTGGCCACCGTGGGTACCTTAAGTTGCGCGCCCGGCGCGGTGAATGTTATTCCTGGCGAAGTCGATTTGTCGCTGGATGTACGCGGGCCACAAGACGATCCGCTGGAAGCCTTGCTGTCGACGCTGTTGACGCAAGCTGAAGCGATCGCGCTGCGTCGCGGTTTACGTTTTGAATCCCATGAGTATTATCGCATTGCGGCAACGGCCTGCGATCCACTGTTGCAGCAGGCTTTGAGTCACGCGGTAGAAACCGTGCAGGGCCGAAGTGTGTCGCTGCCGAGCGGCGCGGGACATGATGCCATCGCGATTGCCGAACGCTGGCCGGTTGGGATGTTGTTTGTGCGCAACGATCGTGGCATCAGTCATCATCCGGCTGAATCGGTTATGGCTGAGGATGTGGCACCCGCCGTTCAGGCCTATTTGCAGGCGATCTGTCATATTGCAGAACAGAATCGCTGAACGGATTCATTAAAGGGAGAGAAGCATGGAATTAGCCGTTTTTAATCAGCTTTCCGCTGATGATGCTATCGCTTCAATTGCTCATTGCGTGGCGATTCCCGCCTGGCAACAGGCGCTGGCAGCAGCGCGCCCTTATACGTCGCTCGACGCGCTGCTCGCCGAGGGCGATCGATTGGCGCGTCAATGGCAGGGCACCGATCTTCAGCTGGCACTCTCTGCACATCCGCGTATTGGCGATCGGGTAAGTGGCGCGAGTAAAGAGGCTTCGCTGTCGCGTGGCGAGCAATCTGCGATGCAGCAGGCCGATAACACGTTGCAACAGGCGATGTTGCAAGGCAATCAGCGCTACGAAGCCCGCTTTGGTCGGGTATTTTTGATTCGCGCAAAAGGGCGTAGCGGCGAAGAGATGCTGGCAGAGTTACAGCGTCGTCTGGGCAATGACCCGCAAAGCGAGCAGCAGGAAGCGCTGGATCAACTGCGAGAAATCACCTTGTTACGTCTTAAGGAGAGCATGGCATGAGCACCATTACTACTCACATTCTTGATACCGCGCTGGGCAAACCGGCAATCGGCGTGGCGATTTCACTGGAGCAAAATAGCCCGGAAGGATGGCTTCCCGTTTCTGAAGGCGTCACTGACAGCGACGGGCGGCTGAAAGATTTAACGCCAGAACCGGTATCGCCAGGACATTATCGCCTGACCGCCGAAATTGGTGATTACTTTGCGGTTGCAGGTCGCGATGCGCTGTATGTCAGTGCCCAAATTGATTTTGTCATTGCCGAGGCGGGCAGCCATTTCCACCTGCCGTTTTTGATTTCGCCTTGGTCATGGTCGACTTATCGGGGAAGTTGAGGGGCTCTTAGTGGGTGCGCGCTGTCCCCCATTCCGGCCTTCCCCCGCATCGCGGGGGAAGGAGACGCTGCCACATGCCGTCTCATTACTGACATAGAGCAGCATCTTCCTCCCCCATTTATGGGGGAGGACCGAGGTGGGGGACAAAAGACCTCGCACTTTAGCAGTCCGAGGCGGGAAAAGCGCAGCCCATCACGTCAGCGAAAAATCATCCGCATCGCGCCATGCCGGGAAGCGTTCGCGGTAGGCGTTCAATTCATCCAGTGAAAGCTCAGCATCGAGGCGCGCCGGTTTAAAGGGTTCGGCGGCGCTGATGATCTCTCCTTGCGGCGAAATAATCCGGCTATCACCGCTGTATTGATGCTGATTGCCATCGCTACCTACGCGATTACAACCCGCCACATAAGCCTGATTCTCAATGGCCCGCGCTAATAACAGCGCTTGCCAGTGCAGCGCGCGCGGCGCAGGCCAGTTCGCGACAAACAGCGCCAGATCGTAATCATTGCGGTTGCGGGAAAAGACCGGGAAACGCAGGTCATAACAGATTTGTGGCAGGATACGCCAGCCACGCCAGCTGAAGACCTCACGGGTTGCGCCCGGCAAATAATGGTGATGTTCATCGGCCATGCGGAACAGATGACGCTTGTCATACTGATGCAGCGTACCATCTGGCTCAACCAGCAAAAAACGGTTCACCGCACCGTTTTCAGTTTGGATCGCCGCGCTGCCGCCAACCAACGCATCCGTGGCACGTGCATGCCCGTGTAACCATTCCACCACCTGCGCTTGTGGCAGCGAGCTTTTCGCCGCTTCCATAGCAAACCCGGTGGTAAACATTTCAGGCAGCAGAATTACATCCCGGCCATGAATACCCTTCAGAACCTGATCAAAATGGCGTAGGTTAGCTTCGCCATCCATCCAGCTCAGCGTTTCCTGCAAAACCGTGATATTTAAAGCTGACATAAACGCTCCGCAGCGGCATCCAGCGTCGCTTCTTGTTTAGCAAAACAGAGGCGAATTAGCTTGTGTGGGAATGGATCGGCACAGAATACCGATAACGGAATCGCGGCGACACCCACTTCTTTGGTTAACCATTGACAGAAACTCACATCATCCAGATCAGAAATTGCGCTGTAATCGGCGAGCAGGAAATAAGTGCCTTCACAGGGCAGCACCTCAAAGCGGCTTTTGCTCAATGCCTGAATCAAACGATCGCGGCGGGCACGGTAAAACTCCGGCAGTTCACGATAGTGTTCAGGTTCCTGACGCAGCATATCGGCAATGGCGAGTTGGGCAGGGGTATTCACGGAGAATGTCAGGTATTGGTGCACTTTGCGGATCTCAGCGCTGATAGCCGCAGGTGCGATGCAGTAACCCACTTTCCAGCCGGTCATGTGAAAGGTTTTACCAAATGACGATACGGCAACCGCACGTTGACGCAACCCGGCATGCGCCAGCACGCTGGCATGACCTTCTTCGGCAAAGCAAATGTGCTCGTAAACTTCGTCGCTTAGTACATAGATTTCTTGATCGGCAATCGCCTGCCACAGCGCGGCATAATCACTTTTGCGCCACACAGTAGCGGAAGGGTTATGCGGTGTATTCAGGATCACCAAACGGGTTTTATCGCTGAGCAACGTGCTGAATTCAGCCCAATCAACGCGAAAACCCGGCGGTTGCAGGGCGATGCGTTTCAACACGCCGCCCGCCAGTTGTACCGCGGGTGCGTAGCTGTCATAGCTGGGATCAAAGCAGATCACTTCGTCGCCTGGACGCACCAGTGCGGTGATCGATGCATACAACGCTTCGGTCGCGCCTGCAGTAACGGTAATCTCACTGTCGATATCTGGCTGGTGGCCATAAAGCTCAGCGGTTTTAGCGGCAATCGCTTCACGCAGCGGCAGCGTACCGGTCATTGGCGCATACTGATTCGCGCCCTGGCTAACATGATACGCCAGACGTTCCTGCAAATAGCGCGGGCCATCAAAATCAGGAAAGCCCTGGGAAAGATTGATTGCGTTGTGCTGCTGCGCCAGCGCGCTCATTTGCGTAAAAATGGTGGTGCCGAGGGCAGGTAATTTGCTCTCAGGAATCAGGTTGTGCTGCGTCATTGTTCTTGGGCCTATAAGCGCGAATGTCGTTGCGGAGTAACCTTGTGTTGTTGTCACTATAAACAGGATGCTAGTATTTGGCAATCAAGACGCTTAGATGGCTATATCCGTCATA